>CAJQPV010000174.1 GCA_905480305.1 uncultured Gammaproteobacteria bacterium
TAGAGGGGTGCCCTGACACGGCCGGCAACCTGTGATGCCGGCCGTGTGAGGGCGAGGTCGTTTATTTGGCGGGTTCCAGTGAAATGGCCATCGCCTCGGTGTATGTTACTTCAACAATATCGCCTTTCTTCAGTTCTTTCAGATAGTGTTGCAGCTCGGGCGAGTTCTCCAGGGAGATCTTGCGCAGTCCGCGGTCGGGGCTGAGGAAGGTGATGAACTTCTGGATGGGGTCAACAAACATGACCTCGGCACGGCGTTTTACCTGTAAGCCAATCGCGCCACCGGGTTTGTCGCCTTCCGGCCTGGTAGTCTTGACGCCGCTGACCGTTGTGTCGAGGGTGGTATTCTCGTCTACTTTCACCAGCTCTGCGATCGCGCTTCGGTAATACTGGATGTCAACCAGGTCGCCGACCTTGACCTGCGGCAGGTTCTTCACCTGGTCGGTTACCTGTATGACGGCTGAATTGCCTTGCGGTCCCTGAATGGTAACCAGGTGTCTTTCCATGTCGACCGCTGTTACCGTGGCAGTGGCTTCAATCAGGGTGGCAGAGTTCATCCCCACCGGAGGGGGTACGCGATTGTCCGGTGACATGTCAATGTAATCCATTTCAGGATCGTTTGCGGCCATTGCAGATACCGATGTCATCAGTATCGAGCAGGCGATAAGTAATTTGAAGCTTTTCATTTCAGATCTCCCTTTGTGATAGACGTCCTGATTGCTGTTGCACGGTTACAAATCCCCGGCTGTCCGGTTATGTGGAACCTGGTGTTTTTTGATGTGTTGCCGCTTTTCAACAGCTGTCAGGCAGCCTGTTAATGATAGTCGAGCTTTTACAGGCTGTCTATCTGGTGGTGGGGTTTATGAATATCAGGGCGCGCGGCGTTCTATTGTCCAGCCGGTTGTATCTCTCACATAGACAAAACGGTCGTGCAGCCTGCAATCACGCGCTTGCCAGAACTCGATCTCAAACGGCGTCACGCGGTAGCCACCCCAGAAAGAGGGCAGTGGGATTTCGCCTTCGGCAAACCTGCGTTTGATCTCGTCGACCTTGGCGTTCAGCAGGGAACGCGATGAAATTACCTGGCTCTGGGTCGAGGCCCAGGCGCCAATCTGACTGCCGCGCGGGCGCGATGCGAAATACTTCATGGATTCAGCCGTCGGTACTTTTTCAGCATGGCCGGTGATCTTGACCTGCCGGCCCAGGGCAACCCACGGAAATAGCAGACCGACCTTGCTATTGGCAGCCAGTTGTTGCGCCTTGGCACTCTCATAGTTGGTGTAGAAAACAAAGCCGGAGACGTCATAAAATTTCAGTAGTACGGTGCGTATCCATGGCTGGCAGTCTGCATCTGTCGTGGCAAGACTCATAGCGTTGGGTTCGGCGATGCCTGAATCAATAGTCTCTGCGTACCAGGTTTCAAATTGCCTGATCGGATCGGGATTCAGGCTGTCGCGTTTTAGTCCTTGCGACATCCACTGTGAGCGAAGTTCTTCGGGGTTGTCAGTCATGGGGAAACAATACTTGCAGGGCGACGGGGAATAAAGGGCATGATCGGAAATATTTTATTTATGCCGTTGTTGCGCTGTGGTCAAAGCGGCGACCCGCCAGGGCATCGCGACAACAGGCCCGGGGGCAGTTCAACAATGAAGTTTCTGTGGTGAATCGACGGGGGCTATTTTAAGCATTTGAATATAATGAATAAATTAAATTATCCGGGGCGGGCGGGTATTAGTCGGAGATATGTGAAAAATTGCGCTGTGCTATTACAATAGCGCGAAATATTTTTTCAGTCGTGTATTCATGAAAATCCAAGTCAGCGAACTGATCGTAAAGTATCTGGAGAAGCTGGGTATCGAGTTTATCTTCGGTATGCCCGGTGCGCATATTCTGCCGGTGTATGACAGCCTGTATCACTCCAGCGTCAAGAGCGTGCTGGTCAAGCATGAACAGGGCGCGTCATTTATGGCGAGTGGTTGTGCGCGGGCATCGGGAAAGATCTCGGCCTGCATCACCACCGCAGGGCCGGGTGCAACCAACCTGGTGACCGGCATTGCCAGCGCTTATGCCGACAAACAGCCAATCCTGGTGATAACCGGCGAGACCTCAACGCATATTTTTGGCAAGGGCGGCCTGCAGGAAAGTTCGGGCGAGGGCGGCAGCATAGATCAAAGTGCACTGTTCCAGGGAATTACCCGCTACCACAAGGTGGTTGAGCGTACCGATTACCTGGCAAATGTCCTGAACCAGGCATCGAAAGCCTTGTTCTCTGACAGCCCGGGGCCGGTGTTGCTGAGTTTTCCTTTTAACGTTCAAAAGGAACTCGTTGATGCTGACCTGCTTGATAGCGTGATGACTGAAAAACCCTCCTATGTCATGTATGAAAACATCCAGTCGATCAATGCGTTGACGGACATGATTATGGAAGCGCGAAATCCGGTAATTGTTGCGGGTTACGGCTGCATAAAATCAGGCGCACAGGAGCTGGTATCCGAGCTGAGTGATTCGCTGAATATTCCGGTAACCAGCAGCATGAAGGGAAAGGGTGTTATCAGCGAGCAGTCTGCGCTGTCGCTCGGCAGCCTCGGGGTTACCTCGACCGGTTACGCCTACAAGTATATTGTTGATAATGCCGATGCCATTATTTTTCTGGGGGCGGGCTTTAACGAACGCACCAGTTACCTGTGGGATAAAACCCTGCTTGAAAACAAGAAAATCGCACAGATAGACAGTAACCCGGAACAATTACAGAAGGTCTTCAAGGCCGATGTGGCTATCACTGCTGATATCAAGGCGGCACTGACGGGTGTCTTGAATAACCTTGATGCGCAAGGTGTGGATCGCGATGCAGCACGCAAGCACATTGCGGCGAATGATTCGGTTGAAAAGCGTGATGCCGGCAGCAGCGAAGTCTTTCAGTCCGGTTTTGCGCTGGTAGAGAAATTCTTCAAACAACTGGAAAAGAAGTTTGAAAAAGACCTGGTCGTGTTCGATGACAACATGATTTTCGCGCAAAACTTTTTTAATGTCTCCGCCGCTAACCGCTTTTATCCAAACTCCGGAATTTCTTCGCTGGGGCATGCGATTCCGGCTGCTATTGGGTCACGCTTTGCGGTGCACAAGCCAACCATTGCCATTATTGGTGACGGTGGTTTCCAGATGTGTTGCATGGAGCTGATGACAGCGGTCAATTATGATCTGCCGGTTACCGTGGTGATGTTCAATAATTCCACCATGGGACTGATCCGGAAAAACCAGCACCAGGGTTACGGGCAACGCTTTATTGATTGCGATTTTTCCAACCCGGATTATTCGCTGCTGGCAAAATCATTCGGTATCGATTTCCAGCACGTTGAAACCCTTGAAGACCTGGATCGTGTGTTCGAAAAAACAGATTTTATTGCCGGCAGCAACCTGATTGAAATCATGCTGGACAAGGAACTGTTCCCGAATTACAGCTCGCGTCGTTCCTGATTCCGGCAACTCCATGCCCGCATTCTCCTGTCCGGTACTCGAGCGCTGCCTGCGCTTGCATATCGATACCGCTGCTGCCGACGGGATAGTCCTGCAATTGCCCGTTAATGATGCCGACGCTTTATACAATCTGTATGACCGGGCCATCGTATTGCTTGAACGTGCATTGTGGAACTCCGGTCTTTCGCAGCCGTTGCTTGATGATTACCATGCCCTGTTTGTTGAGCTGGAAGCGCATATTATGGCTGCCGGCGATGATTTTCGGCACCGCTTTGTGGTGGTGGTGCCGGTGGCCGATCGACCGCAGCAGCTAGGTGCCTGCCTGCAGAGCCTGATCGGTATGCTGCAGGCTTTTCAGTATGGCAGGGGGGCGGCGATGCTTTCGGAAAGCCTCTCGGTTGTCATTGCCGATGACAGTCGTGAACAGGCGCATATTGCGGAAAACCGGTTGATTGCGACAGCAACTGAACAGCAGGGCCTGCCGGTAACGTATTTCGGTTTGCAGGAGCAGCAGGCACTGCTGGCGAGCATCACGCAGGATGAGCGGCAGGCATTGCGTAACGTAATTGGAGAAGCTGCAGTGGAGGCCTTTTATCACAAGGGCGCCTCCGTGATGCGTAATATTACCAGCCTGTTGTTACATCGAATGGCACAGCAGGATGAAGACCTGCTGTTTCTGTTTGTAGACAGTGATGAGCAGTTCCATGCCTGTACAGATCCGTCTCGCAAAGTATTTACAACCAATTATTTTTATCATATTGATCGTATCTTCAGGCAGGGCAATGTGCAGGTGCTGACCGGCAAGGTGGTTGGCGACCCGCCGGTATCACCGGCCGTGATGGCGGCTACCTTGCTGGATGACGCCGTCTGTTTTCTTGAAGAACTTGCGGCGCTGGATGCCACTGCGACCTGCAGCTTTCATGGCTGCAGTGCTGCAACGGTAGATGCCGCCTACCATGACATGGCAGGGTTATTTGGTTTTACACCATCAGACAAGCCGTTTCGATTTCAATGCGGTCTTGCAGGAATGCATAACCATGCGGCCTGCCTGGCGGGTTTTGCTGGCAGGCTGAATGGCTTTTTTGATGGTGAACACCCGACGCGAATGACCGCTTACCGGCATACGGATGTTGAAGCCGGTGTCTCGGCAGCGCGAACCGTGTATACCGGGAACTATGTATTGTCAGCGGCGGCATTACAGTATTTCATTCCTTTTGCCGGGCTCGGCTTGCGCATGGCTGGCCCGGTACTCGGGCGTCTTCTTCAGTCAGGGATTGGCGAGGCCTTTGTGGCAGCAAACTTGCCTTTCTCTCATACCCGAACGCTACGGCAGAGCGGCAGTGCCGAGTTTCGGACGGGGATTGATCGCAGCTCGGCGCTGGTTGATCTGTCGGGTGAGTTCGAGCGCCAGTTCTTTGGTGATGTCATGCTGTTTACGGTCATTGAGCTGGTAGCGGAAGCATATCCGGTGGTGATGCCTGATGCGGCCCGTGTTAGTGACGTTGTGCGTGCAACACAGTCACGGCTGCGTGAGGCCTATGCTGCGAACCAGTCGCGGCTGCTGCAACGCCTGGTTGCGCTTGAGGCCTTGCTGGAGTCTCCCGATTGCTGGTGGTCTGTTGTAGCAGAATTTGCCGATACACGTGCCTTGCTGGAACAGTTTATTGCGTCCCTGCATGCCAACTTTGACTTGCAAGCGAATGCTTTTCGCCTGCTCGACGATGAAATGCATTGCAATGAGCGTCATCGGGCAATAGTCGAGGCGCTGCTGGCTTATCAGGCAGATCGTGAAAGCTGGTGCCGGTTATTAGCTTAACCCTGCAGGCCGCTGCTTTGTATTAAATACCACTTTACCAGTTGTGCAGACAGCGCCTCGGCAGCTGCGCTCTGGCCGCTGCAATGCAGCCATTCAATTGCCCAGCGATGCCCGAGCGTGCTGGCGTTGCTGTTACTGGGCGGCAGGTCAAGCTGGTGGGTTTGTGCGAGGTATAAAAAAAGCGCCCGCGTCAGGGCGTGAACCGTGGCCGACAAACGGTCCGGGTAACTCCATTCACACAGGCCGCGGGTAGTGTAGCGTTCCTGTACGCTGCGGCGCCGGATAGGCCGTGCGGGTACGCGACCCCAGTTGCATTCCATGGCGGGGTAGTCCTCGCCTTGCCAGATATTGACCTTGATGCGGAATTTATGCCGCGCCTGCGGCTCATCGCAATCAAGCCATGTCTCGCGTGGTGGCCAGCAGGTGCTCAGCGTGACAGGTGCCAGTTCCCCGGACAGTTGAGGCTGATGCTGTTGTTCTGTCATCGGGTAGATGCGAATCCAGTCGAGCAGGTGTGTGTCGTAGGCGGCAAGCTTGTTGACCAGGAAATCAACCACGGCAGGCACGCCGGTCCTGTCATGAACGGCTACTGTCAGGGTGCTCATATGCATGCTGCACAGACTCCATGGTTGGGACCGT
>CAJQPV010000175.1 GCA_905480305.1 uncultured Gammaproteobacteria bacterium
CGTCATTATGGCTTGAACAAACACTGAAATAATCCGCCCACGAATTCCACTCCTGCAGGTAGTGCTGATTTTTGCGGGCTCTGCTGCCGGTCCATTCGGTAATCATCACCTTACACCAGACTGCCTCGCCGCAGGCACAGGGCACACCTGAAGTAATTCAGAACGAAACCGTTGGATAAAACACGGTTATAGCAGCAGATATCCGGGAACAGTGAAGCGTGACTCACATCGCGGTTTCTGTCCGGCCGTACGGGTAATACTGGAACCTGGCCCGTAACCAGGATCGCACGGGCCGAAGCTGGAACAGTACTCGCAGGGACCGGGCTGTCGTCATGACCATGCACACGCCCCCTGACATCATGACATTGCAGTCTGGTCCCTTGCGTTTCAATACTGCCCTGCTGCTATTTCAGGGCACGCACCTTGTCAAGCAACCCCTTGTCATCCCACGCTCGGCTGCCTATCGCCCGGTAGGCAATCGTGCCATCGGGCGCTATCACGTAAGTGGTTGGTAAACCCTTTACCGGCCACTGTTCAATCACTTCACCGGCCTGATCCATCAGTATCGGAAAGTCAGTTGGATAGTCTGCAGAGAAAACAAAAATCGTGTCTTCGTCCTCACCCATATTGATTGCCAGCATCGCTATATCCTCCTGCTCCAGCTGAAGCCAGGCACGGTTCATCGAAGGCAGTTCTTCCCGGCAGGGCGGGCACCATGTTGTCCAGAAATTAACAATCACCGGCTTGCCACGATAATCTGACAAGCGATGCAACTTGCCAGTCGTATCCTGCAGGGCAAAGTCAGGTGCCGGCACCTTGCCGCCAACCGGGGTCAGTGTCTCTGCTGCCTGTGTACTCATGGCCAGACTCAGCAAAAGTGCCATACAAATATTATTAAAAATCTTCATATAATTTTTCATCTGCTTATCAGGAACATTCACTTCAGGCTGTCAACATCCGGGGCGCAGATAATATCGTCGATAGTAGCGGTATATTGTTTGCCACCTTCATTCCAGTTTACCTCCAGATCAAACTGAGCACCCGGCGGAACACCATAGGCGGTCAGCCCCCAGTTATAGTCTCCCGGCAGATATTCCTGCTGCGTTGGAAACATCCCCCAACGGACGACCAGCCTGGCCTTCGGGCTTGCTTGCTGGTCCGACCAGGACTCAATCAAGGGTTCTTTCAACAGAATACCGCTTTGCCTGCCTGCGTGCTGCATGCGCCACCGCCTTAAATCAACAGACACCGATTGTCCCGAACCGGACTTGCCGCTGTTGCGAATAATGGTCTGAAACATACAACTGGTCGCCATAAACTCGACCACTTCACTGGAAAATTCATGTTTCATGAACATGGCACGCGTCTGGTCCGGCAGACGCTGCACCAGCTCGATTTCTATATCAGCCTCGATAAAATGCCATTTTTGCAGGCCATTCTCCTCATTACTGCTGCGTTGAACCTCTGCCTGCACAAGCCACGTTATGGCAAATCCGAACAGCAGCAGTCCGCTTGTCACCAGTGTTTTCGAAATTTTCAGCATGGCGTTACCCGGTCAAGTTCGGAAGTCAGTGTTAACAGTATAGCGCGCAGAATAAATCCGGCTGCCTTTCAGGAACTTGTTCGCCTGCCGCCGGAAATGATAGCGAAAGTCACTTGAGCGCGCTGCTTTTAGCCTGGCGATCCGGGCAAGAACAGGCTTACTGGAATCCCGCTATGGAACAAGGTATTGATGCTGTATACCCTGCCTCCAGTGAATAACATGCTCCATCGCGAGACTGGTATAGATGTTACCGTCTTTTGTAATAAGCAGTATCTTGTGAGCACCCATCTTGTCAGCGATCGTCTTCCAGTCTTTGATGCCGGCTATAAGAATAGTGACAGCAGATGCATTGGCAATCATTGCATTTTCATGCATAACAACCACTGACTGAATAGCACTGGCTGGCATGCCGGTACGCGGATCAACAATATGCCGATAAACAGTACCATCCCTGGCGAAAGATTTATCAGAAGCACGGACTGCGACAACTGCCTGATCGTCCATATTTTCAATAGAACCGATCAAGTGCTCGCCGCCAGCATCAAACAAGCCAATCCACCAGTCATGATCCCCGCGCGTACCGATGGTACGAGCACTACCGCCGATATAGATCATTGCATTTGCCACACCGATCTCTCGCAGCTGCTCTATGCCTTTATCCAGGGCAAGCCCGCGAATCATATCGCCAAATTCCAGCTTAACCTGCCGATTCCGGCTGCTGATCTTGTTACCCTTGATGATCAGGTCGTCCATTGACGGAGCACGGGTAATAATTTTCGCCACTTGCTCATCGACCAATTTCTGAACTTCACTCGGGTAGGGAGACACCTCGCAGTCATCCTTGTCACAACGAAATTCCCAAAAAGCGGTCAGTTGTCCTGCTGCAGGATTGAATAAGCCGCCACTCAAGCTGAAGAGCTTGCTTGCCTCAAGTATCACCTCCAGAAGACCATCACTGACCGTCATGGATTTCCCGTGTGCGAGTGCCTCATTCAACTGCTGCAGTTCACCTTCAACCTTGAATGTATAGCCAACCTTGTCCAGCTCCAGCAGGCCTTCCTCTACCATGGTCGCGGCCTGCCGGGCCTGTTCCTGTGGAACGCCGACAATACTGATTTGCGCGAATGTTCCGAGGGCATTTATTTTTTCCTCGAAAACACCCCCGGTGCGTTCACAGCCGGCAACCAGAAAAGGCACCATGACAGCCAGCAAGGTGCCAATGGCGATTTTATGTTTCATGGCAAATTCCTGTAAATATTGTCATATCGTGATACGTAGCAGTTTGAATTCAGATTCATGTTGTCATCAAAAATATGCATCATTTATCCACATATGAACCATGATGCTGGCGGCATAACCCAGTGCAATGACCGGTGTCCAGCGCAAGTGTCCAAAAAAGGTGTACATACCACGTGCCTGCCCCATCAAGGCAACACCGGCAGCAGAACCGATTGACAGCAGGCTGCCACCTACGCCAGCGGTCAACGTGACCAGCAGCCACTGTCCTGTGGACATATCCGGGTTCATGCTGAGCACAGCAAACATCACGGGTATGTTGTCCACGACAGCGGACAGGACACCAACGCTGACATTCGCGGTTGTTGCTCCCCACTGCGTATACATAAGCTCTGAGGCCATACCGAGATAACCAATGAAGCCAAGGCCACCGACACACATAACCACACCATAAAAGAACAGCAGCGTGTCCCATTCAGCACGCGCGACCTTGTTAAAAATATCGAAAGGAACGATGTCTCCGAGCCTGCCGGCATGCTCTGTTTCACTGCTGGCGGCAGAAAATTGCTTCAGTTCGGAACGTTTCAGGAAGAAACCAAACAGTTGCAGGTAGCCAAGCCCCGTCAACATACCCAAAACCGGCGGCAAGCTCAGGAAATTATGAAAACAAACGGCAGTGGCAATAGTAAGCAGGAAAAGCATCATGATGCGACGCGCACCCGGCTTCAAAACGACGACCTCATCATTACCTTGCGGGTTTCCGACCGGCACCGCAAAGTGCATGATGGCTGCAGGCACCACAAAATTAACCAGTGACGGCAAAAACAGGGAAAAAAACGTCCAGAATTCCACCATACCCTTCTGCCAGACCATCAGGGTAGTGATATCACCAAACGGACTAAACGCACCACCAGCATTTGCACCGACAACGATATTGACACAGGCAATGGTGACAAAACGCGTATTGTCGCCACCAACAGCCAGTACCACGGCACACATTAATAATGCTGTAGTCAGGTTATCGGCAATTGGCGAGATAATGAATGCCAGTATGCCGGTTAACCAGAACAAGGTGCGAAAACCAAAGCCCTTGCGTACCAGCCATGAACGCAGGCCATTAAACACCTGGCGCTCTTCCATGGAATTTATGTAGGTCATCGCAACCAGCAGGAACAGCATTAACTCTGCATATTCGAGCAGGTTATGGCGTGCAGCCGCCCCGGCGGCATGCCCCAGTCCGGCTTGCGTCGACACCCAGCCGATCAGACCCCAGATCAGTCCGGCGGCGACAATAACCGGTTTCGATTTTCGCAGATGCGTGAACTCTTCTGCTGTCACCAGGATATACGCGAATGCAAAAATCGCCAGGGAAAGATAACCGATCGCATGAGTTGTCAGATCAGGAGTTCCTGCATGTACAGCTTCGCTTGCAAATACGATTGCAGGTATGAAGGCAGCAATAACTACCGGCAATACGGGCAGAATTCTGTAGATTAAACCGGCTTTTATACAAGAATACTTACGCATTTTTCATACCCTTAAAAAACCAGGTTCATCATAACCATCATGACGATCAGAAACAGTACCGTCATGACGCCGCCAGCGCGCATGAAATCCGGTACGCGGTAACCACCAGGCCCCATCAACAAGGCGTTAACCTGGTGCGTCGGAATCAGGAAGGAGTTGGAAGTAGCAATGGCCACAGTCAATGCAAATACTGCCGGATCAGCTCCCGCTGCAATCGCCAGATTAACCGCCAGTGGCACCAACAATACGGTGGCACCCACATTTGACATCACCAGGGTAAAGAAAGTCGCCAGCACAGCCAGCGCTGATTGCAACACCCAGACAGGTACATCACCGAGCACGGCTAGTGTTTGCTGGGCAATCCATGCGGCGGTTCCTGTGTTTTCAACGGCCATGCCCAGAGGTATCAGACTGGCGAGCAGGAACACGGTTTTCCAGCTTACCGCTTCATAGGCTTCGTCAATATTCATCACGCCTGACAGCACCATACCCAGCGCACCGGTCAGCAGGGATATCGACAGGCGCAAATCCGAGAACAGCACCAGGCCCAGCGCGACAAGAAAAAAGAACAGCGCGTAACCCACCTTCTGCGGGCGTGTCTCCTCGTGAGGATATTCGGATGTAACCACCACGAAGTCGCGGTTTGATTCCAGCCTTGCCAGTGCCTCCCATGAGGTATGCACGACCAGTGTGTCACCGGCCTCCAGTGGCAGATTGCGAATATCATCGCCCTCTCGCAGCGTCTCACCGCGACGATGCAGACCGACCATGGCAAGCCCAAAAGTCTTCCGCATCCATACATCACGCGCACTCTTGCCTATCAACTGGGAACCGGGTGGAATAACAACTTCGGCCACACCGGAACGTGTCGATGCCAGCACCTCACCAAATACTTCCAGACCAGCACGCTTCTGCAATTTATACTTTTCGACAAACATACTCACATCGTGCGGGGATGCCAGGATACCCAAGACCATACCCGCCTCAAGACCCAGGTCACGTGCCAGCGCACCCGGTCCAACGCGGGTTTCCTTGTCAGCGCGCCGGGTTGCGATTATCCGTATGTGCGAACTGCCCTCGACATCATCCAGCATAAGTCCAATCAGTGGACTGTCGCTCGGCACCACCACTTCAAACAGGGCATAGTCGATGCCATAGATATCCTGAAAATAGCTCATGGTGTTCGAGCCTACCGGGCTACTTTCTGATTTCGTGGTCGGCAGCACAAACCTACCGAACAACATGAAATAAATAACACCGGTGGCCACCAGTGCAAGACCGATCGGCGCAACACTGAAGAGATGAAAGGCGCTCATTTTTTGACCGGGCGGCAAGGCCTGGTTAGATGTCATCATCAGGTCATTAAGCAAAATTAACGGACTTGAACCAACCATGGTGACGGTGCCGCCGAGAATGGCACAGAAACCCATTGGCATCAGCAAGCGCGACAGGGGCAAGCCACTGCGTGCCGAGATGCGACTGACAACAGGAAGAAATAATGCGGCCGCTCCAACGTTCTGCATGAAGCTTGAGATGATGGCAACTGTGGTCGAGATCAGCGGGATGATGCGTTTTTCGGTAGTGCCGCCGTGTTTCAATATGGCTCCGGCTACCACGTTCATGACACCGGTTTTATCCAGACCTTTACCGATAATCATCACAGCGACAATTGATATCACCGCGTTACTGGCAAAGCCGTCAAACAAGTGTTGCGCCGGTACAAACGGCTGCTCGATTCCAAACAGCGGGCCTACCAGCGAAGTCAACCCGAGTAACACCATGATACATATTGCGGCAACATCAACTTCAACAATTTCGAATACAAACAGGTAAATCGTTAACAGTAATATCGACGAAACCCATGCAATCTCAATTGTCGGAACTGCCCCTGTCAGGGAAAAACCGGCGGCAATAAAGATAATGGCGCCAATCAGACGCTTGATCAGGGCTTCTTTTGATAGTGTGCTCACAAGTCACTCCGGATGTATATATTTAATGACAGCAACATGGTGATGTTAACAGTCAACAACATCACAGCTGAATAGATGGAAAGAAAGACGGTCGCAATGACCGCGCAACTGACTAAGCGATGTTGCCAGAAACGGGGGGGCCGTGAAGGATACTACTGGGATAAGCGTCACTGCCAACTACCGACAGTGCGTCCATACAGGACAAAGAGAGCGATACAAGCTCCTTTGTAAGCAATTCGCTAACGAAACCAGTAGTTGGTTCGTCATCTTCAAAACTTTCTGGCGCGAACTCAAGGCCAAGCTCAACCTGTTGAGGTTGAACTTCCGCCAGGTAAGCGGTACTTGCAACACTGGCGCACAACACAAATACCAAAAGCAGCATTAACCACAAGCCTGACACTGATCTTTGAGTTGATAGTTCCATCCAGTCCAGCAGTTGATCCCGAGGCACCAGGCCATAATTTGTATTTTTTAATATAACCAAATACTAATTAGTTGTCAATAATGCCCATACCCGTCATTGGTATCGAGGCTTGTTACCAGACAGGAGATAGCGATTCCGTAATCCAGACATACCATAAGAGTTCAAAAACAATGTCTTGACCACTCATTGTTAATACTCTCTTAAGGCTATGCAAATACTGTTCAGCTTGATCATCGGAAGCTCCATGCTTCGAAAAAGAACATGCCATCAGCGATACAATGATACGAGAAGGTATCCGGCCAGGGTGGTGGCCATGCTGAACTGGACAATTGTATTATTGCTGACAGCCGCAAGGCCGGATTTGATGTCGACAGGTTTTCATCGATCAGCATTACAAAGACCCGTTGCGATGAGCAGCTGTTACCGGGTGCAGATAATCTGCAGGGCGTCGCTGAACTTGGAAATACTGGCAGCAATAATTTTAATTGTAATAAAATACCCCTGACTGGCAACAGCTGACAACATATCCGTTAACTGCCACAGTTGGCGGCCACATCCAGCCTCATCCGGTTGAGTTACCTTATAAAACACATGAAAAATTCAATCTGGAAGCAATTAAAGCACGGCAACGCACCAAAGGGACTGCGCTGGCTTAACACTCATCGCGTGGTCATCAACCCCGCCTACACGGATCTGCTTAAGGGATCCGATCTCGATAGTATTCAGGGAGTAATCCTGAGCAAGCTCGGCGACGTTATCAGTGCCGATCGCAAGCAGGAAAAGAATGAAGTCCGGCGCATCGAGATTATCTACAAAGGTAAACCCCGGGTGTTCTACCTGAAGCTTTACTATAACCACCTTTTTGAAAAGATATGGGGTCGCGCCTTCCGTGGATCTCTCGTCGGCCGGTCAATGGTTCGCGCTGAATATGAGAACCTGGAGAAACTTGCCAGCTGGGGTTTGCGTATCCCGCAACTTGTTGCCTGGGGTGATCATCGTTTTGCCGGCGGCGTCATTCATGCTTTCATTATTACAGAAGAAATCCCGCAGGCCATGGGCGTGGACTACCTCGCCAGTGACTGGTTCGACCAACAGAGCAAAACAGTCCGCGAACAAAAAAAGGCTGAGCTCATCAAAGAAGTGGCCCTTGCTGTGAAACACATGCATGCGCATGGATTTGAACATCACGATCTATTCCTGCGTAACATGATGGTATCCGGTCAGGATATGGCAAAGCTCTACATAATGGATGCACCCCGCGCCTATATCTGGCCGGCATTTATCATGCGCCAACGCAGAGCTTTCGATCTGGCCACTCTTGATGCTGCCGCCACACAGGTTTTCAGCCGCAGCCAGCGCATGCGCTTCATGCATATTTACCTTGGACGCAAGCGCCTGAGCAAAGATGACAAGAGGCTTGTCCGCAAAGTAATGCAACGCGCCCAACCCATGCGAGATCGCCAGATGAAACGCCTGGAACGCAGTATCGCGGTCGATGAGAATGGAAAACCTACCAGCTACTGATCTGAAATACTGCTGCAACTCCAGACAATCTGCCAGCCGGCAGCGAGCTCCTGAACAGAGTCGACGATCAGCGCTGCATTGATCTATCTTGCAGCGGCTGGTCACGTGTCAGCAGGATATTCAGCAGATTGTTTTGAAAACTGATATTGCCGGTCAAACTGTCATGTGATTCACACAGCAGTATCGAATGACCCAGTGGAAAAAAGCTGTATCGATGCCTCGGCACAGACGGGTCAAGTGCCTCCCGCGCAAACAGTGAGGGCCGGGTCACACGACCGTCACCCGGCTCCAGCATCAGCTTCTCGTAGTCGATGCCGTTATTCCGTACTTGCACATCGCCCGGATAGAGTCGCAGCACAGACTCACCGTTGACTTCCTCAACCAGCACACGAGCCGGCGTCTGCTCACAATCACCCCCAAACACCACGTAACGCACGCTGGTGTCTTCCAGCGGCACTGACAATGACCAGACAAAACGTCTGGCACGCTCAATATGTTTGCCGAAGTAGCGCTCCAGCAGTTCCAGCCGGGCTTCACCCGTAGCCGGGTCGTCATAATCGGCCAGAATACGCCGGCGCACTTCAGGATCATACACAGACCACTCAAAGGCACGCCAAATCTCTGCATCAAACAGATCCCTCTCCAGTTGCTGACCGTCAGCGGCAACCAGTGAAGTACGTATCGGATGGGGGAAAAGCTGGTAGGCACTTGGAAAGGTCAATAACACTTCTGTGGGAATCCGTCTTAAGCCCACCTTGAATCCCTGTAAAAACTCCTGCAAGGCGCTGACAGAACCGAGGTTTGGCGTCCCCAGAAGGATGACCTTGCGCACCCGACCGACACCATGATTATTTATCGGAAACTCGTTGTCATCGAGCACATCGACACGTCCATAGCGCAGGTAATAGCGTGTCGCCAAACCGCCCATACTATGGGCCACTATATCTACCTTGAGCTGCGGATGGCCGTAATCCTGACGAATCTGCGTAACCAGATCATCCAGCCGACGTGCCGTTTCTACATTGTCCTGACGCCAGTCATAGAAAAACACATAGTAGCGCCGCCGCCTGTCAATGACTGGCTCACCGGCATTCCCCGGCAAGTAGCCACCCGCTGTTTCCAGCGTACGGATAATTGCCCCGTAAAAATCCTTGCCGGCCGCGCTGTCGGTAATTGCATAGGCTTCGGATGCAGACGGTTCGGGTAGCAGCGTATTCGCATCGACAGACAGGGCAATGTCTTCGTAACTGTGAAACAAAATCGAACCAAGCCCCCCGGGCCAGACTTCATCCCGGGTCTCCCGGTTACGCAGCCGCGCACCAAACGCACCATGCACAAGAATGACGGGCGTCTCGATTTCCCCGACATCAACTGTCGGCCCCCGGGGCAGCGGCCGGGTTTCATACAATCTCTTGAGATCAGGAACCGGGGAACTGGCACAGCCAGTGAGCAGCACACCCAGAAGAACAGCCCGGTACGCACGAAAGTTCATAAAATCCCGTCACTCCTGGCGTGGCAGAAAAAGTCTGACAAAACACCCCCTTTTCTGCCTGCCTGACAAAACAAGTCACTGACAACAATAGGAAATGCAACCTGATTCTAATCGATTTCTGACAGTAAGCGCAGTCACCGTTCCCATAACCACCCGGGGAAGCCCATTCAGGCTTCGAACGACCATCAGCTCCGTCAATATACCGGAATATATAACCACCCCCATGATGTTGGCGGTTGAAAATACCTTCAACATTGGGAATGATGGCGGCTTCAATCAATACAACACGAGTTATTGAGGCAGTTATGGGTAGTATGGCAAGGGATAGCGAACAACAGAAAGTGCCCGCAAAGGCCAAAAAACGCGCGAGCAAGAAAAAGACCACCAAAAAGTCAACATCCGGCGCAGCTGCGGTTAAAAAGAAAAAGGTTGCGAGAAAGAAAGCCCCCAGTGCCAAAAAGGCAGCCAGCAAGAAATCAACAACCGGAAAAAAATTACCTGTTAAAAAACCGACCAGAAAATCCACCACAAAAACTGCTAAAAAAGCCGGCGCTGCCTCAACCACCTCTGGCGGAGAAACGACCCTTCAGTCCGGCACTACTAACACAACGGTTGCACCGGAAGATACAAAGTCCCTCGCCTGGATGGCCACACAGGCAGCCAGCGCCCTGAAAGCCGTCCGCGCCAATCAAACAGAGCGGGCACAGGCACTAATTGCCAAGGCGGAAATTACACCTGCCGCTCCTGCCAGGTCCGGAAAGACACCCGCATTTCCGATTGAACCGGATATTCCAACCGCGAATGAAGACACCAGTCCGGCCACAGCAGCTGC
>CAJQPV010000176.1 GCA_905480305.1 uncultured Gammaproteobacteria bacterium
TAACAGCCTCTGTGGCAGCCGGCTTTGTGACCTGGCTGTTTGGACTGATGACGGTTTTCTCATTCAACCTGTGGTCCGAGTTCAAACCGTTATCCGCTTTTGAAGTGTTTGCCGACAGTACCGTGTTTGATCTGCTGGACTACCTGACTGCCAATATCATGCTGCCGCTGGGTGGTTTGTTGATTGCCATCTTTGCGGCCTGGAAGATGTCGCGTGCTGCAACGGTTGACGAGCTGAGGATGGGTGACCGGTTCTTTTATCCGTGCTGGCGATTCCTGGTGCGCTACATCACCCCGGTCGCTGTTATTATCGTATTTTTGAATGCTATCGGGATCTTCTGACCTTGTTGGCCGGGGAAAGGTAACTGCTTTGGACTCAATTGACCGCTCGGCGCTGGTGCCTTACACACCACATGAAATGTTCGTGCTGGTCACCGATGCAGCAGCTTATCCACAGTTTCTGCCCTGGTGCTGCGGTGCCGAAGTGCTGTCATATGAAAATAACGAAATGGTGGCGCGACTCGATTTCTCGGTAGGCGGCGTCAGCAAATCCTTTTCCACCCGTAACCGGCACCGGCCGGATGCCGAAGTAGAGATTGAACTGGTTGACGGTCCGTTCAGTCATTTGCAGGGTCGTTGGTTGTTTCAACCGCTGGGAGAACAGGGCTGCAAGATTTCACTGTTCCTTGAATATGATTTTTCCAGCAAAATGGTCGGCATGGTGGTCGGCCCGGTATTCAGCCAGATAGCGAATTCGCTGGTGGATGCCTTTCAAAAACGTGCGGCAGAGGTGTATGGACAACGTTGACAAGATGCCGGTTGAAGTGGCCTATGCCTTACCCGACAGACAGGTGATCCTGGTTGTAGAGGTAGCCCCTGATGCTACCCTGGAAGATGCCATTCGGGCTTCCGGTATTCTGCAGCAGTACCCGGATATTGATCTCGCCAAAAACAAGGTAGGCGTGTTCGGCAAGCTGGGCAAGCCGGGTGATATATTGCATGCCGGTGACCGTGTCGAGATCTACCGGCCGCTGATCGCAGATCCGAAGCAGGTCAGAAAGCAGCGTGCCGCCGAGGGCAAGGCAACCAGGAAGGGCGCCGGCAACAACTGATTTTTTAATTACCGGCAGACAGCTGCAGTGCTAGAGTTTTTCTTCAGGGGCGTAGTTTTGTTCATCCACCTTGCGGAAAGTCAGCCAGTGCCACATCTTGTTGAGAATTCCCGGGGGAACGCGTTCCTCCGGTGGTACTACCAGGGTTACCTGCTTGGGGCGTGACGGCGCGTCCCGGCCGGCTTCATCCGGGTGCAGCGTGCCGGTGGTTCTGATCAGCAGGTCATCATCAAAAAACAGGGTAATGCGCATCCCGGTTGGTTCGCCATAGCCGGGCCACAATACGTAGACATAGTCCCAGCGGTCCTGGTGGAACACGTCGGCAATCATCGGGGAACCCATGATGAAACGCACCTGGCGCCGGGTCATGCCGGGTTCCAGCAGATTAACCTCATCCTGGTTGATGACATTGCCCTGCTGGATGTCGATTTTATGCACCAGATGGTAGTTAGAGCAGCCTGTGCTTAACATGCTTGCAATAACACTGATAATAATGAGAAGCTTTTGCATCCGTAGGCCGATTATGTTCCCGGAAATAGACGGCAGCATAATAACCCATGTTTGCATTAATGGCATCACAGCAGGAGATTGAACATTGGAATCCAGTGAGATACGCAAGGCCGGCCTGAAGGTTACCCTGCCCAGGGTGAAAATTCTGGACATCATGGAAGGCGGCAGCAGTCGCCACCAAAGCGCCGAAGATGTCTACAAGGCCCTGCTGGATATGGGCGAGGATATCGGTCTGGCGACTGTTTATCGCGTGTTAACACAGTTCGAGGCCGCCGGGCTGGTGACGCGACACCACTTCGAGGGCGGTCACTCGGTGTTTGAGCTTAACGAAGGCAGTCACCATGACCACATCTTGTGCGTCAAGTGCGGCAAGGTTGATGAGTTTGTCGATGAGACGATAGAGCAGCGACAGAAAGATATCGCCAGCAGGCTCGGTTATGAAATGACCGATCATTGCCTGTACATGTATGGCATTTGTTCGAAGTGCCGTGGCTAGTTACCAGTCACTCCGAAGCACTAGCTAGCCCGCCTTTTTGGTGTTTTTCCCTTTCCGTGCAGTTGCCGGGTTTCTGCCGGACTGCTGCATCATCTCCCGCGCATGCCCCCGGGTTTGTTTGGTGATCTTCACGCCGCCGAGCATACGTGCCAGCTCGTCAACTCGTTCATCATCATTCAGTGCGCGAATGCGCGTACGTGTGCTGTCTTCACCGGAAAGCTTGGTGACCTGCATTTGCTGATCGGCGAGGGCGGCTACCTGTGGCAGGTGTGTGACACACAACACCTGCCGGTCAGATCCCAGTGCACGCAGCTGCTGCCCGACGATTTCTGCAACACCGCCACCGATACCGCTGTCGACCTCATCGAAGATCAACGTCGGTATGATGGCACTGCCGGCCGAGATCACCTGTATGGAAAGGCTGATGCGCGACAATTCACCGCCGGAGGCGACCTTGCTGAGGGCCTGAACCGGCTGACCGGTGTTGGCGCTGACCATGAACTCGATATCGTCAAGTCCGTGGTGGCCAAATGCACTGTCTTTGCGTGAATTGACGTTGACTTCAAAAATGCCACCCTGCATACCCAGTGTTTGCATGGCAGCGGTAATGTCCTTGCCAAATGCCCGGGCTGCTTTTTTGCGTTTGGCTGTCAGCTTTGCTGAAACTGCCAGGTAATCCTGTTCGAGAACAATGAGTTTTTCCTGCAGCTTCTCCCGATGCTGGTCGGCATTTTCTATCAGTTCCAGTTCACGGCGTAGCTTTGTTTCGATGTCTGGCAACTCCCCGGCAGTACAGCGGTGTTTACGAGCCAGGTCATGCAGCAGGCCGGTGCGTTGTTCGAGCCATTGCAGTCTTTCCGGATCGATCTCGAGGCTTTCAGAATAGTGTCTCAGTGAATCGATGCCTTCCTGCACCAGCACCGAGGTTTCTTCCAGCAAGCGGGTGGTGTGTTCCAGTTGCTTGTCCATGTCTGCCAGTACGCTGAGTTCTTCAAGTGCCTGGCTGATCAGGTTATAGGCGGCGGCACCTTCATCTGCATCCAGCCGGTTGAGTGCCTGCTGACTTGCCTCCATCAGTCTCCCTGCATTTGCCTGGCGTGCATGCTCGGCATCGATATTTTTTATTTCTTCACTGTTTAATTGCAGTGCTTCCAGTTCCTGTAACTGGTAACGCAACAGGTCAAGACGTGCATCGCGATCCGCATCGTCGTTGAGTACGGATTGCAGCTCCTGCCGGGCTGTTTTCCAGTCCTTGCAGCTTGCTGCTGTTTCAGTCAGCAGATGCTGGTGGCCACCAAAGCTGTCGAGCAAGTCCCGTTGCACCGTGCTGCGCAGCAGTGACTGGTGTTCATGTTGTCCATGGATATCGACCAGCAGTTCGCCAAGTTCGCGTAATGACTGCATCGGTGCGACCTGTCCGTTGATGTAGCCACGGGAGCGACCTTCACGGCTGATGATGCGCCGCAACTGGCATTCGCCGTCCATGTCCAGGTCCTGCTGGTTCAGCCAGTCACTGGCAGTGGTGTTGCCCTGCAGGTCGAAAGCGGCAGAGATTTCTGCACGGTCACAGCCGTGCCTTATGAATGAGCTGTCGGCACGATCGCCAAGCACCAGTCCAAGTGCGTCAACCAGGATCGACTTGCCTGCGCCGGTTTCTCCTGTCAGTGCGGTCATGCCCGACGTCAGTTCCACGTCGATTTCATCGACAATGGCGAGATTACGCACATGTATGTGCGTCAGCATGCGCTATCTGTTCCTTGACCAAACAGGGAAGGCTGCCGCTGCTTCATCAGGGTTGTTCGCTCCAGCGCAACTTCTCTCTCAAGATGGCAAAATAATCATATCCCTGCGGATGCAGCAGCCGCAGCGAGTGATCGTGTTTGCGTATGGTGATCTGGTCGCCGGCCTCCAGCGTGTGGCTGACCTGACCATCGCAGGAAACCGTTGCCCCCAGGAGTCCCTGATGAAGGATAATTTTTATCACTGATTCATCGTGCACCACGACCGGACGGTTACTGAGTGTATGCGGACAAATCGGCACCAGTGTGATGGCGTCCAGTTTCGGGTGCAGGATAGGGCCGCCGCCGGAAAGCGCGTAGGCGGTGGAGCCGGTAGGTGTGGAAATAATCAGTCCGTCGGAACGGTTGGTATTGACGAAGTAGTCGTCAATCCAGGTGTCCAGCTCGATCATGCGCGCGACATCTTTTTTGTGCACCACCACGTCATTCAACGCGACTGTTTCACTGAGGACGTCATCGTTGCGGGTCACGGTTGCATGCAGCAGGGTACGTTGTTCCTCGATGAAATCCCCGGCAAGAATTTTTCCCATTTGCTGTGTCATTTCTTCCGGAGAAACATCTACCAGAAAACCAAGGCGTCCGAGATTAACGCCGAGCACCGCGATACCGGATTCGGCAAGGCTGCGTGCAGCATTCAGCAGAGTGCCATCACCGCCCACCACAATTGCCAGGTCGCAGCTGTCTGCCAGGGACTCCCGGCCGACCACCTTGCAGGGAGGTTCAGTGAAGATGCCGGCAATGCTTTCATCAAACAGAATGCTGATTTTTTGCTGTTGCAGGTAAGCAGTCAGGGCGCGCAGGGTCATCGACACATTGCGGTCTTCTGACTTGCCCAGCAGGCCAACGCATTTAAAGTGAGCTTTCATAAGTTTTTCCGTATGTTGGCAGGGAAATTAACACGACTCCCTGAGAGCGCCAACTATTTGCGTATCCGTTGCTGGCACTCTATCCCGCGGAGTGCCAAATACATTATCATGGGAGTGAATTTTTACACCAACCGCTTGAGCTGATGACATGAGCAAAGACAGTTCCGATCTTTCCGAGCGCGCCCAGCTGATGCTGCGCGCCCTGATTGACCGCTATGTGCGTGACGGTCAGCCGGTCGGCTCACGCACCCTGGCGCGTGAGGCCGGGCTGGACCTGAGTCCGGCCACGGTACGCAATGTCATGTCTGACCTTGAGGCGCTGGGTTTTGTCTGTTCCCCGCATACCTCTGCCGGCCGTGTCCCGACGGTACAGGGTTACCGTTTTTTCGTTGATACCCTGTTGAAGGTGCAGCCACTGGATAACGAGTCAATCAACAACATGCGCCTGGAACTGTCGCTGGATCAATCTCCGAAAGATCTGGTGGAGTCGGCATCCGGGCTGTTGTCAGGTATTACCCAGATGACCGGTGTGGTGACTTTGCCCCGGCAGGAGCATGCCCTGTTCAAGCGCGTTGAATTCCTTCGTTTATCAGGCAAACAGGTACTGGCGATTCTGGTGACCGGCGAGGATGAGGTGCAAAATCGTATCCTCTCTACCGAGAAAGAGCACAGTCCCGCCGAGTTACAGCAGGCCTCCAACTACCTGAACGAACTGTTTGCCGGCAAGGATCTTACTGAAGTCCGTGCAGCACTGCTGCATGAGATGCAGGAAACCCGCACCCATATGAACAGCATGATGGTCACCGCCATGCACATGGCTGACCAGGTGCTGGAGAAGAACCAGAATGATGACTTCGTCATGGCCGGGCAGACCAACCTGATGGGCTTTCAGGAACTCTGTGACATCGACAAGCTGCGCAAGCTGTTCGATGCCTTTAACACCAAGCGCGACATGCTGCACCTGCTGGATCAATGTATTCACAGTGACGGTATCCAGATATTTATCGGTGACGAATCCGGTTACCGCATGCTCGATGAGTGCAGCATGGTGACCGCGCCATACACGGTAGGTGGCCAGATCCTGGGCGTATTGGGTGTGATCGGACCGACGCGCATGGCCTATGACCGCGTTATCCCGATCGTGGATGCCACCGCGCGCTTGCTGGGTGCAGCCTTGAATCAGAAGGAATAAACCCCATATTGTCAGCTAACGAATAAGTGCGCGGGGCAGCAGGTTTGTCCCGGCGGTTCCAATTTATTTCAGGATTATGGAGTAACTGTATGCCAGAGAAAGAAAATATGGTCGATGATGCCCGTGAGGATTTGGTCGGGGAGGGCGCTGAAGAAATTATTGAGGGCGGCGACGGTGAGCAGATGGACCATGCAGAATTGACGGTACTGCTGGAAGATGCGCGTGGCAAGGCGGACGAACACTGGGACCAGTGTGTGCGGCTGCAGGCCGAGATGGATAACCTGCGCAAGCGCAGCGAACGTGATCTCGTCAATGCACACAAGTACGCACTGGAACGCTTTGCCGGCGAGTTGCTGCCGGTGAAAGACAGCCTGGAACTGGGGCTGGCAGCCTTTACAGCTGAAAATGCAGATCCGGAGAAGCTCAAAGAGGGGGTTGAACTGACCCTGCAGATGCTGACAACCGCGATGGACAAATCCGCGATCACCGAGGTGAATCCGGAGAATGAGCCGTTCAATCCCGATTTCCACCAGGCGATGTCCATGCAGGAACGTGATGATGTGGCGCCAAATACCGTGGTGACGGTGGTGCAGAAGGGTTATCTGCTGAACGAGCGGCTGATTCGTCCGGCGATGGTGATCGTGGCAAAGGCTCCCTAGTCACCTTAAGGCAGTGAACTAAATGGCGAGGCGGGCTTGAATTTTCAGATTACCGCCCCCAACTTAAGGGTTATAGGTTCTTAGAATTATATTTATACATATCAGACAGTTACTTGGAGATTAGAGAAAATGGGAAAAATTATCGGAATCGACCTGGGTACCACCAACTCCTGCGTGGCAGTGATGGAAGGTGGCGAGGCCCGGGTAATCGAGAATAGCGAGGGTGATCGCACCACCCCGTCCATCGTCGGTTTTATCGAGGGTGGCGAAGTACTGGTGGGTCAGGCGGCCAAGCGTCAGGCAGTGACCAATCCCACCAATACCCTGTTTGCAGTCAAGCGGTTGATCGGGCGTCGTTTTGACGAAGAGGTAGTGCAGCGTGACATCGACCTGGTTTCTTACAAAATTGTAAAAGCCGACAACGGTGACGCCTGGGTAGAGGCACAGGGCAAGCGCATGGCGCCGCCGGAAGTGGCTGCCCGTGTGCTGCAAAAGATGAAGAGCACCGCCGAGGATTACCTTGGCGAGGAAGTAACCGAGGCTGTTATTACGGTGCCGGCTTATTTTAACGATTCACAGCGCCAGGCAACCAAGGATGCCGGCCGTATTGCCGGTCTGGACGTCAAGCGCATTATCAATGAGCCGACGGCAGCAGCGCTGGCCTACGGTATGGACAAGAAGCGCGGTGACCAGAAGCTCGCCGTGTATGACCTGGGTGGTGGCACGTTTGACGTCTCCATTATTGAAATTGCCGATGTCGATGGCGAACACCAGTTTGAAGTGCTGTCTACCAACGGTGATACCTTCCTCGGTGGTGAGGATTTTGACAAGCGCCTGATTGATTACCTGGCCGATGAATTCCAGAAGGACCAGGGCATGGATCTGCGCGGTGATCCGCTCGCCATGCAGCGCCTGAAAGAAGGTGCGGAGAAGGCCAAGATTGAACTGTCCTCCAGTCAGCAGACCGATGTGAACCTGCCGTACATTACGGCGGATGCCAGTG
>CAJQPV010000177.1 GCA_905480305.1 uncultured Gammaproteobacteria bacterium
TTCAACGCGTACTCGCCGAAACTTACCTTGCTGCCGCGCTGCGCCAGACCGCGATTGCGACCCTTCTGCTGCTTGCGAAATTTTGTTCTCTTTGGCTGTAACATGACTCTTATCCGTTATCAGGAGGCTGCTTTACGTGGCGCTTCAGTCTCGGATTCCTCGACCACCTTGCCGATGACCTCGCCCTTGAATATCCATACCTTAACGCCAATCAGACCATAGGTTGTGTTGGCTTCGGCAGTACCGTAATCAATATCCGCACGCAGCGTGTGCAACGGCACACGCCCTTCGCGATACCACTCGCTACGAGCAATTTCTGCACCATTCAGACGACCACCTACCTTGATCTTGATACCCTGGGCACCAATACGCATGGAATTACTGACGGCGCGTTTCATGGCCCGACGAAACATAATGCGTCGTTCCAGTTGCTGGGCAACACTTTCAGCGACCAGCGTTGCATCAAGTTCCGGCTTGCGGATCTCTTCAATATTAATATTGACCGGGATACCCATGCGCGCACTGACTTCCTTGCGCAGACGATCGATATCCTCGCCCTTTTTACCGATAACAATACCCGGTCGTGCGGTATGGATGGTTATCACGGCATTGTGTGCCGGCCGCGAAATCTGGATGCGACTGACCGACGCCTGTGACAGACGCTTCCTGATGAATTCCCGAATCTCGAGATCCATGTTCAGGTAATCGGCAAAATTGCTTGAATCGGCATACCACGTGGACGTCCAGTCCTTGACGATGCCGAGCCTGATGCCCGTTGGATGTACTTTTTGACCCATACCGCTCTTTACGCCTCTGCCTGGTTATTGACTGTCACCCACCTTGACGGTGATGTGACTGTTTCGTTTCAAAATACGTGTGCCACGGCCCTTGGCCCGCGCGCGAAAACGCTTCAGTGTGCGCGCTTCATCAACATAGATAGCCGATACTTTCAGCTCATCAATGTCTGCACCTTCATTATGCTCTGCATTGGCAATCGCAGACTCCAGCACCTTGCGCACCATGGCGGCTGCTTTCTTCGGGCTGAACATCAAAACATTCAAGGCTCTTTCGACCGGCAGGCCGCGTACCTGGTCTGCAACCAGACGTGCCTTCTGCGCAGAAATATGAGCCTGTTTCAGTGTCGCACTGACTTCCATCTGTCTATCCTCTTACTTCGCTTTTCTGTCGGCCGTGTGACCGCGAAATGTGCGGGTCAGCGCGAACTCGCCGAGTTTGTGACCAACCATGTTCTCGTTAACCAGAACGGGCACATGCTGACGCCCGTTGTGAATAGCGATAGTCAGGCCAACCATTTCAGGAATGACCATGGAACGACGCGACCAGGTCTTGATTGGTCGCTTGCTGTTTTCGGCCACTGCCTTGTCCACCTTGTTCTGCAGGTGGGTATCAATAAACGGACCTTTTCTAATCGAACGTGCCACTATTTACATACCTCAGTCGTTATTTCTTGTTACGGCGTCTTACGATCATGCCATCAGTACGCTTGTTGCTGCGCGTACGATAACCCTTTGCCGGCGTGCCCCAGGGGCTTACCGGATGACGACCACCGGAGGTCCGGCCTTCACCACCACCGTGCGGGTGATCAACCGGATTCATTGCAACACCACGAACAGTCGGGCGCTTGCCACGCCAGCGGCTGGCGCCGGCCTTGCCCAGTGAACGCAAACCGTGCTCTGTATTGCCCACTTCACCAATAGTCGCTACGCAATCTGCCAGCACCTTGCGCATTTCACCTGAACGCAAGCGCAGGGTTGCATGGTCACCGGTACGCGCTACCAGCTGTGCGCTGCTGCCGGCACTGCGTGCAATCTGACCACCCTTGCCGAGCTTCATCTCAATGTTGTGAATCAGCGAACCAACCGGGATATTGCGCATTGGCATGGCATTTCCCGGCTTGATCGGGGCATCACTGCCGCTGCGAATCTCGTCACCGTCCTTGACACCCCTGGGAGCCAGGATATAGCGGCGTTCACCATCAGCAAACAACAGCAGGGCAATATGCGCAGAACGGTTCGGATCATATTCAATACGCTCCACCCTGGCCGGCACACCAATCTTGTCGCGCTTGAAGTCAATAACCCGGTAACGCTGTTTATGGCCACCACCGCGATGACGCGTGGTAATCCGCCCTGCATTGTTGCGTCCACCGGTACTGGATTTCGGTGCCAGCAGTGCAGCATGCGGCTTGCCCTTGTGCAGGCCCGGTGTAGTCACCTGTACGACAAAGCGGCGGCCCGGTGATGTTGGTTTTGCTTTAATCAGTGGCATTTTCTTTTCCTTTCAAACGAAGTGCGCAAATAACCGCGACCTAATCCGCTCCCGTAAAATTAATGTCGTGCCCTTCTGCCAGGGTCACAAAAGCCTTCTTCCAGTCAGAGCGCTTGCCTATTGCCCCGCCGAAACGCTTGACCTTGCCGCTAACGTTGGCAATCTGTACGGCGTCAACCTTGACGTCAAACATCAGCTCAACTGCCTTGCGAACTTCCGGCTTGCTGGCATCCTTGACGACCTTGAAGACAAACTGACGGTGCTGGTCGGCCAGCCGGGTACTCTTTTCAGAGACGATTGGCGAAATCAAAACCTTCATAATTCGTTCCTGGTTCATGACAGGCGCTCCTCTATTTTCTGAAGGGCGCCCTTGCTTATCAGCACCTTGTCAAAACCTACCAGGCTAACCGGATCAGCACTGCTTGAATCGCAAACAGCCACACCCGGGAGGTTGCGTGCTGCAAGGTACAGGTTATCATCCGGATCATCCATAACAATCAGCACTTTTTGCAGCCCGAGATCAGCCAGTTTTGCTGCCAGCTCTTTTGTCTTCGGTGCAGTCACGCCAAAATCGTCAACGGCAACCAGTCGATCCTGCCGGACCAGCTCTGAAAGGATCGAGCACATCGCCGCACGGTACATCTTGCGATTGATTTTTTGGGTGTAATCGCGAGGCCTGGATGCAAACGTGGCACCACCACCGGTCCAGATCGGACTGCGGATAGTACCGGCACGCGCACGACCGGTACCCTTTTGACGCCACGGCTTGATACCGCCACCACGCACATCAGAACGACTCTTCTGCTGTGAGTTACCGGCACGTGTACCCGCCATACAGGCAGTGACTACCTGGTGTACCAGTGCTTCCTTGAATTCCTGCCCAAAAGTCTCGTCCGAGACTTTTACAGAACCCGAACCCTGCAGCTGCAATTCCATTATTTCGCTCCTTTCACTGCCGGACGAATGATGACATCGCCGCCTTTTGAGCCGGGGACCGCACCTTTTACCAGCAGCAGGTTACGCTCTGCGTCTACCCGTACAACTTCAATATTCTGCGTGGTGCGCTTCACGTTACCCATGTGGCCAGCCATCTTCTTGCCCTTGAACACGCGTCCAGGTGTTTGACACTGCCCGATTGAACCCGGCGCACGATGCGAAATCGAGTTACCGTGCGTGGCATCCTGCATGCTGAAATTGTGGCGCTTGATAACACCGGCATAACCCTTACCGATAGAGGTACCTGTTACATCAACGCTCTGGCCTTCTGCGAAGATCTCAACCTTTATCTCGTTGCCAACTTCAATTTCTTCACCCTCACCATCCCCAAAGCGGAATTCCCAGAGGCCACGACCAGCTTCTGAGCCTGCCTTGGCATAGTGCCCGGCCATTTGTTTGGTAACGCGTGATGCGCGGCGTGATCCGGTTGTCACCTGCATTGCCCGGTAACCGTCCGCTTCCACAGTCTTCAACTGTGTCACCCGGTTTGGCTCAACCTCAAGCACTGTTACAGGTACCGAGACACCATCTTCCCTGAAGATGCGTGTCATGCCCGCTTTGCGTCCTACTATTCCGATAGTCATTGCCTTGTTCCAGTAAAGTCCCAGTAAAATACAATCAGTTCAGTTTGATCTGAACATCTACGCCTGCAGCAAGATCCAGCTTCATCAGCGCATCAACAGTCTTGTCTGTCGGATCCACGATGTCCATCAGGCGTTTGTGCGTCCGAATCTCGTACTGGTCACGCGCATCCTTGTTGACATGCGGAGAAATCAGCACGGTAAAACGCTCCTTGCGGGTTGGCAGCGGGATTGGCCCACGAACCTGTGCACCGGTGCGCTTGGCTGTCTCAACAATTTCTGCCGCCGACTGGTCTATGAGCCGATGATCGAAGGCCTTGAGACGGATCCGGATTCTCTGGTTGCTCATAATTTAAGTTCACTCAATCAATAAAGTATTTGTACAGGAGCGCCTTTCAGGCGCGAATTTCGCGGCTACAAGCCGCTCCTAAAATTTATTCGATAACCTTGGATACCACACCGGCACCCACGGTACGGCCACCTTCACGAATCGCAAAGCGCAGCCCGTCTTCCATCGCAATCGGTGCAATCAGCGACACCGTCATCTTGATGTTGTCACCCG
>CAJQPV010000178.1 GCA_905480305.1 uncultured Gammaproteobacteria bacterium
CGAAGGCCTTGACCTCACCACCATTCGCCTCAGCCATCACTTTCGTGATCGCCGCGGTTAACGTCGTCTTGCCGTGGTCAACGTGACCGATCGTTCCAACGTTTACATGCGGCTTGGTGCGTTCAAATTTTTCCTTGGACACGACTGTATTCCTCTTTAATCGTCAATTAAATTCAAGATACTTTCTTAATTACGGCGTCAGCTATATTCGCCGGTGCTTCATTGTACTTCGCAAACTCCATCGAGTAAGTCGCGCGTCCCTGCGTTGCTGAACGCAGGTCCGTGGCATAACCAAACATCTCTGCCAGCGGCACTTCAGCGCGAATCACCTTGCCGGAAGGACTCTCGTCCATTCCCTGGGTAATGCCGCGACGCCTGTTCAGGTCGCCCATCACATCACCGAGGTAATCTTCCGGTGTTACTACTTCCACCTTCATTATCGGCTCCAGCAACACCGGCCTGGCGCGCATCGCTCCCGATCTGAATGCCATCGAGCCGGCAATCTTGAAGGCCATCTCGTTGGAGTCAACGTCGTGGTATGAACCGTCATACAGCGTGACTTTCACATCCACCACCGGGTAACCACCAACCACCCCGTTCTCCATCTGTTCCTGCACACCCTTGTCGACCGAGGAAATATATTCCCGGGGAACCGCACCACCGACAACGGCGTTTTCAAACTCGTATCCGGCACCGGTTTCCTGCGGCTCAAGCTTCAACCACACATGTCCATACTGACCACGACCACCGGACTGCCGCACAAACTTGCCTTCCTGTTCAACACTGCTGCGAATCGTCTCGCGGTAGGCAACCTGCGGCGCACCGACATTTGCCTCGACACTGAACTCACGCTTCATGCGGTCAACAATAATATCGAGGTGCAACTCGCCCATGCCGGAAATAATCGTCTGGCCGGTCTCCTCGTCGGTATGTACCCGAAACGACGGATCTTCCTTCGTCAGTTTCTGCAGTGCCACACCCATCTTTTCCTGGTCTGCCTTGGTGCGGGGCTCTACCGCCACCGAAATCACCGGATCGGGAAACTCCATCCGCTCCAGGGCAATAATATGGCCCGGTTCGCACAGGGTGTCGCCCGTGGTGACATCCTTAAGCCCGACCGCCGCCGCAATATCACCGGCGCGCACTTCCTTTATCTCTTCGCGGCTGTTGGAGTGCATCTGCAAAATACGGCCGATACGCTCTTTCTTGCCCTTTACCGGGTTAAAAACGCTGTCTCCAGAGTTCAGCACCCCGGAATACACCCGGAAAAACGTCAAGTTACCGACAAACGGGTCAGTCGCGATTTTGAAGGCCAGTGCGGCAAACGGCTCCTCATCGGAGGCGTGGCGCTCGTCTTCCGTCTCGCCGTCTTCAAGTACACCCTTGATCGCCGGTACATCCAGTGGCGACGGCATAAAACTGACTATCGCATCCAGCATGGCCTGCACACCCTTGTTCTTGAATGCAGAACCGCACAGTGTCGGTACAATCTCGTTTGCCAGCGTACGTATTCGCAGACCGGCACGTATTTCATCAGCGGACAACTCACCTGTTTCCAGGTATTTTTCCATCAACTCTTCAGAGGCCTCGGCAGCCGCTTCAACCATGCGTTCGCGCCACTCGGTGCACGCATCCAGCATGTCAGCCGGCACTTCCGTTTCCTCGTAGCTGATACCCTTGTCAGCCTCATTCCAGTAAATCGCCTGCATAAGTACCAGGTCGACTACACCCTTGAAATCTTCCTCTGCGCCTATCGGCAACTGCAGCGGAACCGGGTTGGCCCCGAGGCGTTTTTTAACCTGCTCTACCACTCGCAGGAAATCCGCACCGGAACGATCCATCTTGTTAACAAAGGCCATCCGCGGCACTTTGTACTTGTCACCCTGTCGCCACACCGTTTCTGACTGCGGCTCTACACCACCGACTGCACAAAACACGGCACAGGCGCCATCCAGTACCCGCAGCGAACGCTCAACCTCAATGGTGAAGTCAACATGTCCGGGCGTATCAATAATATTGATACGGTGCTGCACAAACTGCTTGTCCATGCCTGTCCAGAAACAGGTTGTTGCAGCCGAGGTAATCGTTATACCGCGTTCCTGCTCCTGCTCCATCCAGTCCATGACCGCTGCACCGTCATGTACCTCACCAATCTTGTGAGACACGCCGGTGTAAAACAAAATGCGTTCGGTAGTAGTGGTCTTACCCGCATCGATGTGAGCCATGATACCGATGTTCCGGTAGTGCTCTAATGCAGTAGTCCGTGCCACTATTCTGTTCCCGAATGCCTGTATTCAAGTTATTTACACACTTACCAGCGGAAATGCGAGAAGGCCTTGTTGGCCTCTGCCATCCTGTGTGTATCTTCACGCTTCTTCACAGCGTTGCCGCGATTCTCGGAAGCGTCCAGTAATTCGCCCGCCAGCCGCAACGGCATCGACTTTTCGCTGCGCTTGCGCGCTGAATCCAGCACCCAGCGCATGGCCAGCGTGGTACGGCGAATCGGGCGAACCTCGATCGGCACCTGGTAGGTTGCACCACCGACGCGCCGTGACTTCACCTCGACCATCGGCCGGACATTGTCCAGTGCCTTGTCCAGCACCTCGACAGGATCCTCGTTACCCTTGCCTGCAATCTGGTCCAGAGCACCATAAATAATGCGCTCTGCAACAGACTTCTTGCCAGACTTCATGACCATGTTAATAAACTTGGCCAGCATCAGGTTGCCGTACTTGGGATCAGGCAGCGTTTCCCTTGAACCAATAACTCTTCTTCTTGACATTGCTGTTTCTCAATTCTCGTTCGTTATACGTTCGAATCAGGATTTCGGTCGCTTGGCGCCGTACTTCGAGCGGCCCTGACGACGACTGGTGACACCGGATGTATCAAGACTGCCGCGCACTGTGTGATAACGCACACCAGGCAAGTCCTTTACACGTCCACCGCGGATCAGCACCACCGAGTGCTCCTGCAGGTTATGACCCTCACCACCGATATAGGTGGTCACCTCAAAGCCGTTTGTCAGCCGTACACGAGCAACCTTACGCAGCGCCGAATTCGGCTTCTTCGGCGTGGTGGTATAAACACGCGTACATACACCACGCTTTTGAGGACATGCTTCCAGCGCGGGGACATTACTTTTTTCGCGCTTGCGGGAGCGCGGCTTGCGTACTAATTGATTGATCGTTGCCATTTACAAATAAACCCCGGGATTTAAACCAAAAAATTTCTGTCATCCTGAAAACGAACAACAGGCCGGATGGACCGGCCTGTCGACAGAAGCGGAATTCTAGAATCAGGGGCTCCCCCTGTCAAGCAAGTTTTTCTATTCTGCCGGAGTCTCCGCCACATCCTGCTCCTGATTCTCCTCAACTTCGTCCACAGCCGCCATTTCCCCGGCGATATCCATCGGGGTAACTTCCCGCTGGCGCCGGCGCTCCTCGTGGTATGCCAGGCCGGTACCGGCCGGAATCAGGCGTCCCACAATGACGTTCTCTTTCAGACCGCGCAGCACATCACTGCTGCCGCGCACTGACGCCTCGGTCAGAACCCGGGTGGTTTCCTGGAAGGAAGCTGCTGAAATGAAGGATTCTGTCGCCAGCGAGGCCTTGGTGATACCCAGCAACAACGGCATCCATACAGCGGGCTCCTTGCCGGCATTGGCGAGCCGTTCAGACTCTTCCAGCACCTGCGAACGTTCTATCTGCTCGCCGCGCAGGAAACGACTGTCATTGCCTTCCATGATTTCAACCTTGCGCAACATCTGGCGCAGGATGACCTCAATGTGCTTGTCGTTGATCTTCACACCCTGCAGGCGATAAACGTCCTGGATTTCCTTCACCAGGTATTCCGCCATGGTCGCAGTACCCAGCAACCTCAGGATATCATGTGCACCCGGTTCGCCATCAACCAGGGTTTCACCCTTCTCGACATGCTCACCCTCAAAGATGGTGACATGGCGCCACTTGGGAATAAGCTCCTCGTGGGTCTCACCGTCCTTGCCGACGATGACGACACGCTGCTTGCCCTTGGTATCCTTGCCGAAACCAACAGTACCGGAACGCTCTGCGAGAATTGCCGGCTCTTTCGGCTTGCGTGCCTCGAACAGGTCAGCAACGCGCGGCAGACCACCGGTGATATCACGGGTCTTGGAAGACTCCTGCGGAATACGCGCGATAACATCACCCACACTCACCGTGGCAGCGTCTTCGAGACCAACAATCGCGTCGGCCGGCAGAAAATACTGTGCATCAAGATCAGTGCCGGCCAGTTTCAGCGGCTCACCCTTGTCATCAACCAGCTTCACCATGGGACGCAGATCCTTGCCGGCGCTGCCACGGGTTTTCGGATCGGTGACCACCAGGCTGGTGAGACCGGTAATTTCGTCGGTGGTCTCCTGCACACTGACACCCTCGATAAAATCACTGAATTTCGCAAAACCCGCGACCTCTGTGACAATCGGATGAGTATGCGGATCCCAGGTTGCAATCACGCCACCGCCCTCAACCTTGTCACCCTCTGCCGCACTGATAACAGAACCGTAAGGCACCTTGTAGCGCTCACGCTCACGGCCAAACTCATCGACAATACCGAGCTCACCGGAACGCGACACGGCAACCAGGTGATTGTTCTTGTTGGTTACCGTCTTGATGTTATGCAGGCGAACAGCACCGCCGTACTTCGCCTCGACGCTGCTGACGGTGGCCGCACGACTGGCCGCACCACCGATGTGGAAGGTACGCATGGTCAGCTGTGTACCCGGCTCACCGATGGACTGTGCCGCGATCACACCGACAGACTCACCGGCATTCACCATGTGCCCGCGCGCCAGGTCACGGCCATAACAGGCCGCACAGACACCGTAGCGGTTCTCGCAGGTAATCGGCGAGCGCACCTTCATCTCGTCGACACCCATAGCTTCCAGTTTGTCGACCCAGGCCTCATCCAGCAGGGTGCCAAGCGGTGCAATCACTTCATCGCTGCCGGGGCGCACAACATCCTCGGCGGTCAACCGGCCCAGCACACGTTCACGCAACGGTTCAACAAT
>CAJQPV010000179.1 GCA_905480305.1 uncultured Gammaproteobacteria bacterium
ATACCGGCCAGCGACTTTTGCAGTTCTTTCCGGCCACGCGCGTTAATTGCGCCGGTACCGTAGGCGGCGTCGACGGCTGCCCCCAGCCAGATAATATGCTGATGACGGCTGGCGGTCGCCAGCTGTTCACGCAATTCGGCACTGGAGCTGAAATTCTCTGTTTCTACATCAAGACCAAGGTCAATTACCCGCAAGCGTGCTGACGCGCTTTTGATTCGGGGCAGGGCATCACGCAACTTCGCCAGCAGATGCGCGGTCACCTGGTAACGATTACTGGCTGCCGGGTCTTTTTCCAGTTCTGCTGCAGAGTCACGCAAGATTTCCTGCAACCATGGACCTCCGGAAAATACCCTGGCCGATTCCCGAAGCTTTTGCGGTAACGGTACGCCCTGGTAAACCAGGTCGATATCGATGGCAAGCTGTTCATATTTTGCTTGCATGGCCGGGTCAGAGACACCTGCTGCATAATCACGTACCCGTTGGGCGTCACCGGCATCCGGCGTACCGTGAATCTTGCCGCGAAGGTCATTGAAACCGGGGTCCTGGTCAGACAAGGCTGCAGACACCTGCCTGACTTTCTGTACCGATGCGGTACTTTCACCATGACTCACCAGCATGGCGCCGATACGCAAAGCCGGATAACGGGTGCCGATCCACTCTGGCTCGCTGCTCAATGCCAACAGCAACTTGCGACCACCTTCGCGCTCATCTTCTTCCTGGATTGCACCCCGGTAGAACAGGGCTTCTCTGAAAATCCAGCCATCGTCTGCTGCAACCAGATATTTTTCTATTAGCAACTGATTGTAGGCATCAATAAAATCTGCCTGTTTAAGTTCTGCTTCCGGATCGTACCCTGCCAGAAGATTTGCAATCTTGTAGCCATGCTCACGCAGTGTCAGGGTGTTCTCACTCCATGCGCCATGCTGGTAACCACCATCATGATCAACACAGGCATATGCTTTCGGGGGCAGCACAGTACCGTCATTACAGAACCAGCGCAGTTCCTTAAATGGGCCGCGCGGCCTGGTCTTCATGGTCTCGATCCATTGCCGGTATTCGGGATTACTTGCGACAGTAGGCGTGTCACTGGCCGATACAGAAAAACTAATGCAGATCAGGACAAACAGAAAACGAGCCGGCATTGAAGTCTCCTTAAAAAATAGATGTATTTAGAATAACTTTGTGGAAGCAGGGTAGCAGATAAAAGTGCAGGCTACAGCAGCTCTGCTCGCGAGCCAATTATCTGCATTGCATGCACAGACAGCAACAGTGTTCTGCTTTTATGATTGTCTAGAAGCTGTAGCTGCCATAATTATTCGGTCTCAGCCGAAAACCAAGTGTCCGGCCGGTCGCATCCTGAAGAATCAACCCGGAGCGGTTTCGAATAAAGGAATATTGTGTAACGGTGCCGGTCTGCGGGCTGTACAGGCTGACGATGTTGTTTTCGATGCGAATTGCCCCGTTGATGCCGGTTTGTGCATCCAGCAACCGAAACCGGTTGCCGCGCACTTCAAGCACTTCACCGGCACTGCCGTACCAACGGCCATCCAGATATGAACCCTGTGGCGCGGGAGAGTAGCCGTCATATTGCCGATTACCATAAGGATTATTGGCGTAGGACGGATAAGCATTGGTGAAGGGGTTTGACCAGCTATTAAAGGGGGTCGACCAGGGGCTCATACCGTTCATCGGCATACCGTTCATCGGCATACCGTTCATCGGCATACTGTTCATCGGCATACTGTTCATCGGCATACTGTTCATGCCGGACCAGGGAGACATGCCCCCAAATCCTGTCATCGGATTCATTCCGTACATGCCGCTCATCATTGGTAGAGTGGTCATGCCCATACCCAGCGGACTGGCGGAACCCCAGCCCGTGCTATTGTTGTTTCCCAGCATGGCATCGGACATCGAATTCATCATCACCAGCATCATGCGAAACATGGCGCCAAAGATATCTGCACTGGCATACGCAGGTGAGGGTGCCGGCACGGATAACACCATGACCAAAGCAAGCATGAGCTGTTTTTTCTTCAGATATCTCATCGATAGTTGACGCCCAGGCCGGTTACACCCTTGAGTTTAGGTGAAAAATCAAACAACGTCATAATAATACTATATATGGGTCTGGACTACTCAAAAAATACAACATATAGAAATTCACGCACATCATCCTGTCTTTACAGCTTGCCTGACTTAGCGACAAACAAGCTCGCTGGCCTCAATAACAGCTAAACGGAACAGCATGCACCCAAAAGTTCGGACGCATGCTACACTAACTTGATTTTTCCTATTTTACTGAAACATATGAATAATTTCACCAAGCTACTGAGCGAGCGCATCCTCTTTCTGGACGGCGCCATGGGCACCATGATTCAGCGTCACAAGCTGGAAGAGGCCGATTACCGCGGCGAAAGGTTCGCCAACTGGCCGTCAGACCTGAAGGGAAATAATGACCTGCTTAGCCTGACGCAGCCCGAAATTATCAGGGATATTCACAGCCAGTACCTGGAAGCGGGCGCCGACATTATTGAAACCAATACCTTCAATACCACGCGCATCGCCATGGCTGACTACGGCATGGAGGACTTGTCGCATGAAATCAATATTGCCTCGGCAAGGCTTGCCCGTGAGGCTGCTGATGCTGCAACTGCCAGTACGCCGGAAAAACCGCGCTTTGTAGCCGGTGTGCTCGGCCCGACGAATCGTACCGCATCCATTTCGCCGGACGTTAATGACCCCGGCTTTCGCAACGTTAGCTACGACCAGCTTGTTGAGGCCTACACCGAATCAACAAATGCACTGGTCGAAGGTGGCGTCGACATCATCCTGATCGAAACTATCTTCGATACCCTGAACGCCAAGGCGGCGGTGTTTGCCGTTGACCAGTATTTCAATGAAAGCGGCAAGCGCCTGCCCATCATGATCTCGGGCACCATTACGGATGCCTCCGGCCGTACTTTAACCGGCCAGGTGACCGAGGCCTTTGTGAATTCACTGCGCCACGCACAGCCGGTATCTATTGGTCTTAACTGTGCGCTGGGTGCCGACCAGTTACGACAGTATGTAGAGGAAATGTCACGTATTGCGGATACCTGCGTTTCAGCGCATCCGAATGCCGGACTGCCAAATGAATTCGGTGAGTATGACGAAACACCTGCAGAAATTGCCGCAGAACTCGGTGACTGGGCAGCCAATGGTTTTGTGAACATTGTCGGCGGCTGTTGCGGCACCACCCCTGCACATATCAAGGCAATTGTTGCTGCAGTCAGCCAGCATCCGCCACGGCAAATACCTGATATTGATATTCAGTGCCGCCTTTCAGGACTTGAGCCTTGCAATATCGCCAGCGATTCACTGTTTGTAAATGTCGGTGAGCGCACCAACGTCACCGGTTCTGCGCGTTTCAAACGACTCATCATGGAAGGTGATTATGAAACGGCTCTTGATATTGCGCGCCAGCAGGTAGAAAACGGCGCACAGATTATCGATATCAATATGGACGAGGGCATGCTCGAGTCCAAAGAGGCGATGGTCCGTTTTCTGAACCTGATCTCTGCCGAGCCGGATATATCACGCGTACCCGTAATGATCGACTCCTCCAAGTGGGACATTATCGAGGCCGGCCTGAAATGTATCCAGGGCAAGGGGGTGGTTAACTCCATCAGTATGAAAGAAGGCGAAGAGGCTTTTATTCAGCAGGCCCGACTGGTGAGACGTTATGGCGCCGCTGCTATCGTGATGGCGTTTGACGAGCAGGGACAGGCGGATACCCGTGAGCGCAAGGTGGAAATCTGTACCCGTGCCTACAAAATTCTTACGGAAATCGTCGGCATGCCGCCGGAAGACATTATCTTTGATCCCAATATCTTCGCGATCGCTACCGGCATAGAAGAACATAATAATTACGGCCTCGATTTTATCGAGGCCACGCACGATATCAAAAAGACACTGCCCCATGCATTGATTTCCGGCGGTGTCTCCAATGTGTCGTTTTCATTCCGCGGCAATAATCCGGTGCGCGAGGCTATTCATGCCGTGTTCCTCTATCACGCCATCAGGAACGGCATGGACATGGGTATCGTCAATGCCGGACAGCTTGCCATCTACGAGGATATACCCGGGGCGCTGCGTGAACGGGTCGAGGACGTCGTTCTCAATCGCCGTGAAGATGCTACCGAACGCCTGCTGGAAATTGCCGGCGAATATGCCGGTGACGGTGCGGCAGGGGTTGTCGAAGAGGATCCGGAATGGCGCCAGTGGGAAATCAACAAGCGACTGGAACATGCACTGGTCAAAGGCATTGCCGATTATATAGAAGAAGACACCGAAACCGCACGCCAGGCTGCCGAGAAACCACTGCACGTCATCGAAGGTCCATTGATGGATGGCATGAACGTTGTTGGCGACCTGTTCGGTGCCGGCAAGATGTTCCTGCCACAGGTGGTGAAATCAGCACGTGTGATGAAAAAAGCGGTTGCTTATCTACTACCTTATATGGACAACGAAAAAGACGGCAGCGCCAGGAAAAACGGCACTATCCTGATGGCAACCGTAAAGGGTGATGTGCACGACATCGGCAAGAACATTGTCGGCGTGGTGCTGCAATGCAACAGCTACGAGGTTATCGATCTCGGCGTGATGGTGGCGGCAGATACCATCCTCAAAACGGCCCAGGAGAAGAACGTTGATATCATTGGCCTGTCAGGCCTGATTACGCCCTCACTGGACGAAATGGTGCACATCGGCAAGGAGATGGAACGTCGCGGCTTCAAGTTACCGTTATTGATCGGCGGTGCCACCACCTCGCAAATACACACTTCTGTCAAAATTGACCCGCAGTACCAGGGTGCCGTGGTGTACGTGGCAGATGCCTCCAGGGCGGTCGGTGTCGCCAGCAAGTTGCTCAATGTTGACAAGCGAGATGCGTATATCAGCGGCATCAAGGACAAGTATCGGGAATTGCGCGAACAACGTGCCAGCCAGCAACAACAACGCAAACTGGCAAGTCTGGCTGATGCCCGGGCCAACCGCTTCAATACGGACTGGGACAGTTACCAACCCGTCAAACCTGCATTTCTCGGAATCAAAACATTTGAAGATTATCCATTGGCCGAACTGGCCGACCGCATCGACTGGAGTCCGTTCTTCAAGGCGTGGGAGCTGACTGGCAAGTTTCCGAAAATACTCGACGATGAAGTTGTCGGCAAGGAAGCACGCACACTGTTTGCTGATGCGCAAGCCATGCTGGAAAAGATTATCAATGAGAAATGGTTGCAGGCAAGGGCGGTGATAGGCCTGTTTCCAGCCAACAGTATCAATGACGACGACGTGGAACTGTACACCAATGACGAGCGCACCGAAGTACGCACGGTGTTCCACTTTCTGCGCCAGCAGATGAATCGCCGGAACGAAGCTCCCAACCATTGTCTGGCCGATTATATCGCACCAAAGGATTCCGGCGTGGCAGACTACATTGGTGCCTTTGCTGTCACGGCGGGCATCGGAATAGAGGACAAGGTCGAGGAATTTGAAGCTGATCACGATGACTACAACAGTATCTTGCTGAAAGCCCTTGCCGATCGCCTGGCAGAAGCCTTCGCCGAGCGCATGCACGAGCGTGTGCGCAAGGAATTCTGGGGTTTTGCCGCTGCTGAGAACCTCAGTAATGAAGAAATGATCAAGGAAGAGTACCGTGGCATTCGCCCGGCACCCGGCTACCCTGCATGTCCGGACCATACCGGGAAAAGCACATTATGGGAACTGATTGAACCTGACCTGAATGCCGGAATGACACTGACAGAAAGCTTTGCAATGCTGCCGACAGCGGCTGTCTCCGGGTTTTATTTTTCTCATCCGGAAGCACGCTACTTTGGAACCGGAAAGCTCGCACGCGATCAGGTCAAGGACTATGCAAAGCGCAAAGATATGAAAATTGAAGAGGTGGAACGCTGGCTGGCCCCGGTTCTTGGTTATGATAATTAGGTACGGCCGGGCCCTATAGTGCGGACAGGGTACGGTAGAACCGAGGTAGCTATAGACGCGGCTTCTTGCGTACAATCCCTTTCATGTTAAATACTTCATTCAAGGCAAGCTGTGCAACCGGTGATGACTGGCAATCAGTTGCCAGTAACTGCCTGAAACAGATTGGTACAGAGCCGACCAACGCCAATTTCGGCTTTCTCTACATAACAGATACCCTGGCTCCCTACCTGCAAACATTGCTGGATGAGTTCCGCAAGGAAACGGGTGTCAGTGACTGGGTCGGGACGGTCGGCACTGGTATCTGCTGCTCCGGGCGCGAAATCTACGACGAACCGGCAGCAGCGATCATGCTGGCAACGCTACCACCGGACAGCTACCGGCTGGTCCCGTCCGGCATCAGTGAATTGTCCGACATGCTCAGGGACAACCAGACCTGGATTTCAGAAAACAGCGTGCATTTTGGTGTCGTCCATGGCGACCCGCGTAACAACCATATCGCACAGATAATCGAATCCCTTTCGTCCGAACTCGACCCCGGCTTTCTGGTTGGCGGTCTCACATCGGCCAGTGATGACAGCCTGATGCAACAGCTTGCCGGAAAAATCGCTGAAGACGGCCTCTCAGGCGTACTGTTTTCTTCCGTTATACCTGTCATCAGCGGGTTAACACAGGGCTGCACACCACTGGCAAACAAACACATCATTACCCGTTGCGACGGCAACATCCTCGCTGAACTGGATGGCCAACCTGCACTCGATGTCTTCAAGGAAGATATCGGAGAGACGCTGGCGAATGACCTGTCTTCGGTTGCCGGCTATATTTTTGCAGGTCTACCGGTCGCCGGTTCTGATACAGGTGATTACCTGGTGCGAAATCTTATCGGTATAGACCCGGACGAAAAGCTGCTGGCCATCGGCGATAACCTGGAAAATGATGCGGCCATTATGTTTTGCCGACGTGATGGCGCAACCGCCAGGGAAGATATGCTGCGCATGCTGGGTGATCTTGGCAAACGTGCCGGCGGACAAATCAAGGCTGGCCTGTATTACAGTTGCCTCGGCAGGGGGCGCAACCAGTTTGGTGAAGACTCGGAAGAATTAAAGATGATCCGCGATCTGCTCGGTGATTTCCCGCTGGTCGGTTTTTTCGCTAACGGTGAAATCTCGCATAATCGGCTTTATGGTTACACCGGCGTTCTGACACTGTTTGTACAGTAGTTGACCGGCAACAGCGCAACTAGTCTTTCCAGTATTGCTCGGTAGTAATATGGCCAGGGTCGCGGCGCCGGTTCTTTTTCAGGCCTCGCGCTTCAAGCACACCCTGGGTATCTCTCACCATTGCCGGGTTACCGCAAATCATGACCTGTGAGTTTTCCAGCGTCAGCTTCAAACCGGCACGTTGTTCCAGCCTGCCATCTTCGATAGCGTGTGGTACACGTCCGCTGATAGCGAAGTCTGTTTCCTGCCGACTGACAAAGGGGATAAAACACAATTGATCAGAATGCCCCTCAACAAGCTCCCTGATTACATCCTGGTAGACCAGTTCTTCAGCCGTACGCACCGCATGCACCAGCACGATGTTGCTAAAACGCTGCCAGACTTCGTCTGTTGACAGGATTGACAGGAATGGACCAATCGCAGTGCCGGTAGAGAGCATCCACAAGGTCTCTGCGTCAGGCACTTCATTAAGGATAAAAAAACCGGCGGCCTTCGGCGCCAGATACAGGCTGTCCCCGGTCTGCAGCTTGATGAGCTCTGCGGTCAGGGGGCCATCCTTGACGGTGATAAAATAAAACTCATGCAGCGGATTGTCTGGTCCGTTCACAAAAGAGTAGGGGCGCGCGACCATCTCCCCGTCAATCTCCAGCGCCAGACGGTTAAATTGCCCGGCTGTGAACGGTGCGATATCCGCCTCGACCTGCACCGAGTAGAGCTCGCTGGTCCACTGGCGCAATCTGACAACCTTGCCTTCTATCCATTTAGCCATGATAAATCCACAATGCAGGTTAAGCTGTTCGATATTTTGACTGCAGCGTTATCATAACGTAAAACTGTCGTTTTATATGGCTTGAAAGACAGGCTATGTGCCCTCACTTATAAATGATACCCGGGGAATTCCTGAGCTATGGAACAAATGTCGACATTTGAAATGATCATGCTGGGTGCGATTGCACTGGGCGTACTCTTCTGGATCGGACCCGGTATCAAGGGTGCGCTGCAGCAGAGTCGTGAAGCCGAGAACAAGGATTGGGCCGGCGTTCTGTTGCCCATCATTATTGTGGTGATTTTTGTATTTTTCCTGATAAAAATGGTCTAGTTAATGGCAGCAGCATTGACAATTCAGGACCTGGGAAAAACCTACAAGGGTGGTGTGACGGCACTCAAGGGCGTTAACCTGGAGGTCGCAGAGGGTGATTTCTTCGGCCTGCTGGGGCCAAACGGTGCAGGCAAAACAACACTTATTGGCATCCTCTCTTCGCTGGTCAATAAATCGGCTGGCAGTGTCTCCATATTTGGCCACGACCTGGGTAGCGACACGGCTGCAGCCAAGGCCTGTATCGGGCTGGTACCGCAGGAATTCAATTTCAACATGTTCGAGCCCCCCATTGAAATCGTGGCCAACCAGGCGGGTTATTACGGTATAGAGCGTAGCGAGGCCTTCAGACGGGCAGAGCAGAAACTCAGAAAACTGGACCTGTGGGACAAGCGACAGGTGATGTCGAGAACCTTGTCGGGTGGTATGAAACGTCGACTGATGATTGCGCGTGCGCTGGTTAACGAGCCTAAACTGCTAATACTCGACGAGCCTACTGCCGGCGTGGATATCGAGATTCGCCGTTCCATGTGGAAGTTCCTGCGTGAGATCAACGATGCGGGAACCACTATTATCCTTACCACCCATTATCTGGAAGAGGCTGAGAGCCTGTGCAGAAACATAGCCATTATTGATAAAGGCGAACTGATTGAAAACACCAGTACGCGCAAGTTGCTGAACTCACTTAAAAAGGAAACCTTCGTGCTGGATCTTGAGGCACCGCTTGCCGAACTGCCGCAGTTAAAGACCCACAAACTGAAGCGGGTAGACGATCAAACTGTTGAAGCAGATATCTGTCGCGATGATCCGATCAATACCCTGTTCACCGAACTCAATGCGCATGGAATCAAGGTGCTAAGTATGCGCAACAAGACAAACCGCCTTGAGGAATTGTTCATGAACCTTGTCGAGAACGGCAATGGCAACGGGGCGATAACATGAACACGGGTGAAAAACTGATTGCCCTGAAAGCCATTGTTACCAAGGAAATACTAAGGTTCTCGCGGATCTGGATACAGACAGTGCTGCCGCCGGTGATTACAACAGCGTTGTATTTTATCATTTTCGGCAACCTGATTGGCCCGCGCATCGGAGAAATGGATGGCTTCGGCTACATGGAATTTATTATCCCTGGCCTGATCATGATGGCCGTTATTACCAATTCCTATGCCAATGTCGTGTCTTCTTTTTACGGCTCCAAGTTCCAGCGCCATATCGAGGAAATGCTGATTTCACCGGTACCGAATTATATTATCCTGATTGGCTATGTCTCTGGAGGCGTGGCGCGCGGACTAACAGTGGGTGTAGCCGTCACTGTCGTATCTCTGGTTTTTCACCCGCTGAATATCCATAGCCTTTGGGTAATGTTCTCGATGATTATCCTTACGGCTATCCTGTTTTCACTGGCAGGACTGATCAACGGGGTTTACGCAAAAAGTTTCGATGACATCTCGATAATCCCGACGTTTGTACTCACACCGCTAACCTATCTTGGCGGGATATTCTATTCCATCAGCATGTTGCCCGAGTTCTGGCAGCAGCTATCGCTGGCCAACCCGATCCTGTACATGGTGAATGCCTTTCGATACGGCTTTTTGGGTGTTTCTGATATCAGCCTGCTGACATCCTACGCCATCAGCATTGGCTTTATTATTGCCCTGTATGTTTTTAGCCTGTACCTGTTAAGAAAGGGCCATGGCATCCGTACCTGAACCAGGACCCGTTGGGGCTGTCAGTCGACAGTGTCCAGCCGGCCATCATTAACAGACAGGTTCAGGTCACCGGACAGGAAACGGGCCAGCTGTTCGCCAACGAGTTTTTTTCGCCAGCCCTTCATGACGTCAATATCTGTTTCTCCGCAAACCAGTTTTTCCAGTTGTTTTCGAGACACAAGAACCGCCGGGTTCAGCTTGTTTTCTTCACCGCTAAGCCGCACAAGCGCCATCATTACATCAACCAGCGCACCCTGATCGGGTGTCAGCTTGATGCGCCTGCCGGTGTCAGGAAAGGCCTGCGGCTGCTCACCGCTTGCCTCACTGACAAGCTTAACGATGTGCTTGCCTGAATTCCTCACCAGTCCTTCACTGAGGCCGCGAATCTTTTCCAGTGCCTGCAGTGTGGTTGGCTGATGGCGGGCGATATCAATCAGTGCATCATCACGCAATATCCAGCCTTTCGGACGGTCTTTCTGCTGCGCTGTTGCTTCGCGCCATTGTGCCAGTGCCTGCAGTACCGCAAGGCTGCTGCCTTTCAGTCGATTGCCGCCCTTTACCTTCAGCCACGCCAGTTCAGGCGTATTACCGTATAGTGCCGGACTTGCCAGGCGATCGAAGTCCTCACCCAGCCACTGCAGCCTCCCTGCCGATGTCAGTTGCTGCTTCATCTTCAGGTATATGTCTGCCAGGTAGACGACATCATCGGCCGCATATTTCAACTGGTCTGCCGATAACGGACGCAGCGACCAGTCTGCACGGGTATGCAATTTATCCAGCGCCACACCGAGCATTTCATTGACCAGGTTTGCATAACCAATCTGGTCCGAGAAGCCAAGCATCAATGCAGCAATCTGGGTATCAAAAACCGGGGCAGGCGGGCGCCCGTGGATATTAAAAAAGATCTCCATATCCTGCCTGCCCGAGTGCATGACCTTGGTTATGCTTGCATCGTAAATAACGTCGAGGACCGGAGACAGGTCCTCCAGCGCAATCGGGTCTATGCAGGCAACCGTGTCCGTTGTTGCTATCTGCAACAGGCAGAGTTTCGGATAATAGGTTTTCTCGCGGAGAAACTCGGTATCCAGTGCGATCCAGTCAGACTTGCTTATCTGCCTGCAGAAATCACTCAGGCCGTCGGGAGTATCAATATAAAGCGTGTCATCACTTGAAATCATGGCAGGTGTGATCAGAGATCCCCGTCAACTTCATCGACATCCACCTGGCCGGTGATACGTCGCCGGATATGTGACCAGGAGACACCGATTGCAAGGATCCAGCAAAGAACCGCCAGAATGATATATTTAACGGCCAGCAGACTGTCGGCTTCAAACCAGCCCCAGTCAATCATCATCCACAGCAGCACGCCCATAAAAGCCGCAGCCAGCAACAGGCCGAATACGCCCAGTGAACGCATTGTCGCGCGCAGGAAGATAGCCCAGCCAATCAGCAGCACGATACCGACCAGCGCCAGCCAGGGCGTTGGACTGGCTATCTCTTCAACCACCCAGTGATAATAGGAATAACCTGATGGATTGTAGCTGGCGAAGACCAGCGCAAATGCCGCCAGCAGCCGCAGTAAAAAACCAGACCAACCAATTCCCTTGACCGCCATTCCGAACTCCCGCTATTTAGCCTGTGTTGTGAACAATGCGTGCGCATTCTATGCGCCCCGTGGATAGCGAGGCAAGTTAACCGTAATCCGACCGCAGATGTTATATTCTTTCGCGGTCGCATGGACGGGACAGTTGCGGTGTTCTCACTGGACAAGGTAATGAATTCTTAATAACCCAGATTCTTCTATATACTACCTATCTTATTGTTAAGATAGAGTAATATACTCATTTAAACGAATTAAAATTCCTCTTTCAACCATGAAAATTACCCTTGTTAATCCCTACGAACTTGGACGCCAGCCGTTTGGCCTCGCGGAACCGGCTGCTTTTTTGAAAAAAGCCGGTTTCGATGTGAGCTGTTGTGATCTCTCGATACAGAAACTCGACAGTTGCCTGACGGCAGGGACGGCGGTTGTGGCTATCTATATAGCCATGCACACCGCCACGCGGATTGCCATCGAAGCGCTGCCGAAGATACGTGAACTGCTCCCGCAAGCCAGCCTGTGCGTCTATGGCTTGTATGCACCAATGAATGCCGATCTGTTCCGTTCGCTGGGTGTCACTACCATTCTTGGTGGTGAATTTGAAAATGGCCTGGTGTCACTGGCGCAACGTATTCAGGCCGGCAAGGGTGCGCCGCAGTCCGAGCCTGATACCAGCCTTGAGAAAATTACGTTTATTGCACCGGACCGCAGCACCCTGCCAGAATTGTCGAAATACGCGAATCTTGTGAACGTCGACGGCACTACCACCCTGGTTGGCTTTGCAGAAACGACACGTGGCTGCAAATATTTTTGCAAGCATTGCCCGGTTGTGCCGGTCTACAACGGCAAGTTCTTTGTGATACCTGCAGATATCGTTCTGGATGACATAAAAACCCAGATAAACCAGGGCGCACGGCATATTTCATTTGGTGATCCGGACTTTTTTAACGGGCCCGGTCACGCACTTAAAATTGTACGTGCGTTGCACCAGGAATTTCCGGCGATCACCTATGACGCCACCATAAAGATAGAGCACATCGTCAAATATCCTGAAGAAATAAAAGCCCTGAAAGAAACCGGCTGCCTGTTCATCCTGTCCGCCGTTGAAGCAGTTGATGACAATATCCTCGGTTATCTTGACAAGGGACATACGCGTGCAGACTTTATCGAGGCGCTTGATTTTCTCCGTGCTACAGACATCAACCTGGCACCTACCTTCGTGGCATTTACTCCATGGACAACGCTGGATATCTATCTCGATCTGCTCCGGCATGTCGTGGACCTGCAACTGATGGAATCAGTCGCACCGGTACAGCTGTCCATTCGTCTGCTGATACCAGCCGGCTCATTGATTCTTGATATTGACAATCTTGACGACATCATCGGCGATTTTGATGCCGATATTCTCGGGCATCCGTGGCGGAATCCGGACCCCCGTGTTGACCAGTTACAGCAAGATGTACAGACCTGGGTCATGCAAGCAGAAGCGGACGGCCTTTCCAGACCGGAAATTTTCAGCGGGATATGGGAGATTACATATAAAGCGGCAGGTCTTGTCGCGCCGCCTCTTGATATGAAGCAAACCGGCAAACCCGTGCCACGCCTCTCGGAAAACTGGTACTGTTGCGCCGAACCTACCTGTGAACAGCTGGTGTCTTTCTGACACGCAATTTTCTTTACGCTAACTGCAGGGACAAGCGCGCACCT
>CAJQPV010000180.1 GCA_905480305.1 uncultured Gammaproteobacteria bacterium
GACCACTCTCAGGACCCTTACGAGGGGCGCTACCGGGCGTAACCACGGTAACCCGCTTCAGCAGCCAAAAGGCCAATGCACGCCGTGTCAGCGGAATCAGGCAGGCGAACCCCAGCAGGTCCGTGAGGAAGCCGGGGGTTAACAGCAGTAACGCACCCACCAGCAACAGCACCCCCTCAAATACCTCGATCGCAGGCGTCTCGCCACGCGCTATGGTTGCCTGCAGGCGCTGCAATGTTGCCAGCCCCTGGTAGCGCGCCAGCGCCGCGCCGAGAACGGCGGTGAACACCACCAGCACTACCGTCGGAAAGGCGCCGATGACACCGCCAATCTTGATCAGCAGGTAAATCTCGATCAGCGGCACCAGCAGGAACAGCAACAACAAGGCAGGGAACGGGTTCATGCGGCAAACATACCTGAATTGACCCGCCACCGACAGCACGAGCGTTGCTTTGACCGGAACAAAAGCAAGGCCGCCCGGCTGTCGCAATCTGCCTGTGCTATCTCACTTTTCATGCGGGAGTCGGGTATATTGAACGCATGAACCCGGATTTATGCATAGCCCTGTGTACTGTGCCCAACGAGACCATAGCCGGGCAGATTGCCGATGCGCTGGTCTCCGAAAAACTGGCTGCCTGCGTTAATATCATTCCGTCAATCATGTCCGTGTATCGCTGGAAGGATGTGATTGAGCATGGCGAGGAACTGTTGCTGCTCATCAAGACCAGTGAAGCAGTATGGCCCCTGCTGGAAACACGGATACTCGAACTGCATCCCTACGAACTTCCGGAAATCATTGCAGTCCCAATTCAAACCGGACAAGCCGACTACATTCAATGGATAAAAAACAACCTCATCGCCTCATAAATCGACTTTTCGGAGCAACAGCACTGCTGCTGTTACTGTTCAGCGCAGCAATTGCTGCGCTTGAGCCGTTAAACAACAGCGAAGAAGAACTGCTGCAGCCGGACCAGGCGTTTGCCTTTACCGCCACGGTACAGGATGACGCAACCCTGCAAGTTGACTGGAAGATCGCGGATGGCTACTACATGTACCGCGACCGCATTCGTTTCAGCAGCGAGACACCCGGCGTTGAACTGGGTGAGGCGGTCCTGCCTGCCGGCAAAATAAAGGACGATGAATTCTTCGGCAAGATAGCTATCTTTCGCAACCAGGTTAGCGCGACTATCCCGGTTAGCCGCAACGCCGGCGCAGCCAAAACCATACAGTTAAAAGCCGTCTCGCAAGGCTGTGCCGACATCGGGGTGTGCTACCCGCCACACACGCAGCTGGCACAACTCGATATGCCGGCGGCAACAGCGCCAGCCAGCAGCGGCAAACAGACAACACTGCAGGCGCTCAATGCGCTCGATGACAATCTCGGTCTGAGCGCCGGCGATGATGAATTTCTTGACCCGGATATCGCCTTCCAGGCTGACATCCTTGCCGAGTCCCCCACCTCGCTGCTGGTACGCTGGACCATTGCAGAAGGCTACTACCTCTACCGCGACAAACTCAGTGTACAAATAATAGATAGCGAAGGCGTAACAGCCAGTGCAGTTGAAATACCGGAGGGCAAAGTCAAACATGACGAATTCTTTGGCGATGTACAGGTATTTCATAACGAGGTACTGGCGCGGGTACCACTGACGCGCAGTTCCGCCGACAGCACCGAAATAAACGTAAAACTTGGCTACCAGGGTTGTGCCGAGGCCGGCATCTGCTATCCGCCCATCAAGAAACAGCTGGCCGTCACACTGGCCGCCTACGATCCGGACAAGCCACAAGCGGCAGCAGTTATTCGGCCGCCAGCCGCCAGCACGGGCGAAGCTGCGGCATCGCTTTCTTCCACCAACCAGGATGACTTCGCACAGGTGCTGCAAGACAGCAGCCTGTGGTGGGCTGTCATATTCTTCTTTGCTGCCGGGGTATTGCTGGCGTTCACAGCCTGCGTCTACCCGATGATCCCGATTCTCTCCAGCATCATCGTTGGACAGGGACAAACCATCACCACAGGCAGGGCATTTCTGCTTTCATTAATTTATGTCGAGGGTGTCGCGATCACCTATGCCGTGATCGGCGTAATTTCTGCGCAGCTCGGTGCCGGCGTACAGGCATTCTTCCAGAACCCGTGGATCCTGACCGCCTTTGCACTGGTGTTCGTTGCACTGGCACTGTCGATGTTCGGTTTTTATCACTTGCAACTACCCGCTTCCATGCAGGCCAAACTCGGCAATACCAGCCACCGCATGAAAGGCGGCACATTCCTGGGTGTTGCCGTCATGGGTATATTGTCCGCACTGATCGTCGGACCCTGCGCCGGACCGGTACTGATAGGCGCATTGATCTATACCAGCCAGAGCGGTGACTACCTGACCGGCGCACTGGCCATGTTTGCGCTCGGCAATGGCATGGGTGCGCCGCTGCTGGTGATCGGCGCGTCCGGCGGCAAACTGCTGCCCAAGGCAGGTGGCTGGATGGATACCGTCAAGGCCATGTTCGGTGTCATTCTGCTGGGTGTTGCCATCGTGATGCTGGAACGGATCCTCCCGGGCCCGGTAACCCTGATCATGTGGGCACTGCTGCTGATCGTATCTGCCATCTACATGCGCGCCCTGGATCCGTTACCGGAGGGCATCTCCGGCTGGTACCGACTCTGGAAGGGACTGGGTGTTGCCATGCTGATATACGGCGCACTGCTGATCGCCTGTGCCACCACCGGTGCACACAACCCGCTAGACCCCCTGCACAAGGTCCGCTCCGGCATGGTTGTTAACAGTGAGGGCAGTAACGCCGCGCAACACCTGCAGTTCACGAGAATCAAGAGTATTGAAGATTTTGAAGCGGCCGTGCAGACCAGTATTGCTGCCGGCAAACCGGTGATGCTGGACTTCTATGCTGACTGGTGTACCTACTGTATTGAAATGGAAGAGTACACCTTTCCGGATTCACGGGTGCAGAGGGAACTTGCCAACGTCACGCTGTTGCAGGCCGATGTCACCGATAATGACAAAACAGACATCGCATTGCTGAACCACTTCAAGCTGTTTGCGCCACCGGCTATTTTGTTTATCGGCGTGGATGGCCAGGAGAACCGTGAATACCGGCTGGTCGGGTTCCTCAATGCAGATGACTTTCTGGAGCACGTACAGAAAGCCTTACCATAAGAAACAGTTTTTTGTAGGAGCGGACCCTGTCCGCGATTTCTTTCGGCGGGAAAAAACAAATCGCGGACAGGGTCCGCTCCTACAGCTTGACAGCAAGCTCTATTATTTCGGTTTTAAATCAAACTTGCGCAGCAGGTCGTACATGGTGGGCCGGCTGATACCCAGCAGCTCGGCGGCCTGCGACACCTTGCCGCCGACATGATTCAGCGCCCGCAGGGTGGCCTTGCGATCAGCATTGTCACGAATCTCACGCAGGTTGAAGGTTGCCAGTTCTTCAGCTGAACTCCCGCCCAGTTCCAGGTCACTGGCGGTAATCTGCTTGTGCTCCGCCATGATGACCGCACGCTTGACGCGGTTCTCCAGCTCACGGACATTGCCGGGCCAGGCGTAACTTTCAATAGCGGCCATGGCAGCCTTGCTGAAACGATGCCCCTTCTTGCCCTGCTGATTGCTAAATCGCTCGAGAAATACCCGCGCCAGCAACAGCGCGTCACCCTCGCGATCTTTCAGGGCCGGGATGGTAATAGAGACCTCACCGATACGGTAATAAAGATCTTCGCGAAACTGGTTAATTCGAATCAATTCATGCAGGTCCTTGTGTGTTGCACACAGCACGCGCACATCAACCGGGATTTCCTTGCGTCCGCCAACACGTTCTATGACGCGCTCCTGCAGAAATCGCAACAGCTTGGCCTGTAGCGGGGCCGGCATATCTCCAACTTCGTCGAGAAACAGGGTGCCGCCGCTGGCGGTTTCTATCTTGCCCGTGGTCTGCTTGGCGGCCCCTGTAAAAGCACCCTTCTCATAACCGAACAACTCGCTCTCCAGCAGGTTCTCCGGAATGGCGGCGCAATTAATGGCGACAAACCGTCCTTCACTGCGGGTACTCAATTCATGCAGGGATTTCGCCATCAACTCTTTACCGGTCCCCGACTCGCCCAATACCAGCACAGTGGCATCTGTTGGTGCCACCTTTTCAATGGTACGACAGACCTGCAGCATGCTGGTGCTACCGGTAATAACACCTTCCAGTGGTGCATCACCCTGCTGGCTGCTGAGACGACGGTTTTCTTCTTCCAGCTCATAAACGCGATAGGCCCGGTTAACGATCAACTCGAGCATATCGGCATCAATTGGCTTATAGAAAAAATCGTAGGCGCCCATCGCAACCGAGCGCGTCGCGTGTTCGCGATCGTTATTACCGGTAACAACAATGACCTTGGTATGCGGAGCCTCGTACAGAATCTCTTCCAGCAAGGAAAAGCCTACCGTGGTGCCATCCGGATCCGGAGGCAAACCGAGGTCCAGGGTAACAACCGCAGGTTGATGCTGCCGCAAGATCTCCAGCGCAGCGTCGCTGTCACCGGCAATCTCGACATCGTAACCCTCGAAACACCAGCGCAGCTGGGTCTGCAACCCGGGATCATCTTCAACAACCAGTAGTTTTCTTGTGGGCGTTTCCATCAGGATAGTTATCGTCTCTGTAACATCATAACTTTACTGCATTTTCATCGACTTCGCTAATAGGCAGGCTTGCCCTGAAAGTGGTGCCCTCACCCGGCCTGCTGATCACCTTCAGATCACCACCGAGCTTGTGAATGTAATCACGCGCCTCGTAGACACCGATACCCATACCAGCCTTGCCCTTGGTGCTGTCAAACGGCCTGAACAGGCGATCACGGATAAACTCCTTGTCCATCCCGGTACCGGTGTCCTGCACCTCAACTACAGCCTTGCGGTTGCGCCTGAACAGACGAACAATAATGCGGCCGTCATCCGGTGTGGCATCCTGCGCATTACGAATCAGGTGTCCCATTACCGCACCGAAACGGTCTGCATCAGCGAGTATATGAAGTCCTCTTGCCTGGCAGTCAAGACTGGGGGCCGGCTTGCCGCTCAACATCGTCTGCACCACTTCATTCAGTTCTGCACAAAGCTCGATGGTACTGGTCTCGCGCACCTGCACATTGTCACTGCGCAAATGCTCCAGCAAACGGTTCATTTTCTGTACCGAGTTATCTACCGTGGTGATAGCGTCCTCCATGAAGCGGGGGTTATCCTTGTGCTTGCCGGCGTTGGTAACAACCAGCGACAACTGTGCAATCAGGTTCTTCAGATCGTGCATTACATAGGAAGACAGCCGATTGCATGCCTCGAACTGCCTGGCCTCCGCCAGTGCCTGCGAAGCTTCCAGCTGGGAAAGATGCATCGCGACCTGGCGACCGGCGGTCTTCACCAGGTCGGAGTCTTCCCAGTTAA
>CAJQPV010000181.1 GCA_905480305.1 uncultured Gammaproteobacteria bacterium
GGGTAACTGCCGGTCCATATTTTTGTCAATTCGTCAATGCGTGCGGTCTGCTCACCCGAGGCATTAAACATTCCATACCAGGTAGGCGTGCGCTCCTGTTTTTGCCCCCAAAGAAAAGCGAACGAGCCAACGACCTTACCCGTTCGGTCGTTTAAAATCGCCTTGTTCATGCGCGCCGCCATCCCCTCTGCCTTGATCGCACCGGGCTCTTCGATTTCGCGTCCCCACTCAGTGGCTGGATTTTCCCAGTGCCCTTTCGGACCGAATTCGGTGACCATAAAGGGTTTATCAATATCCATGCCTGTAATTATTTCGTCGAGGCTGCCAAGCCTGCCGTAGAGCTGCACCGACACAATATCGAGTTGTGGAATACGCGCCAGTGCCGTTTCGATGGAATACTTGTGTGCGCCTGCAAACGCTATCGTCACCGGATGATTGGGATCCACTTGATGGATATAGTCGGTAATTTGACCCAGGGCATCGTACACTTTAGGGTTTGGCCTGGCTAAATTACCCTGTTCATCCATGAATAAATTAGGCTCATTGGCAATAACCCAACACAATACATTTGGGTGATCCTTGTACTTGTCGATGACCGCGGTCATTTCCGCGTACTGCTTCGCTACCGCCGCCTCATCATCGTAATCAAAACCCTGTAATTGCTTGCCGGTTTCAAGGCCTACTGCAATCATCAGCCCCAGTTCCCTGGCCAGGACCAGTTCGTGGTCCAGCGTTCGTCCTCCCCAGGTACGGTAGGCGTTACCGCCAGCTTTTTTCAGAGCCCTTATTTGATCATCGCTTCGGTAACTCAAGCCAACGCCCTTTACCGTGAATGCCTCGCCATTGATTCGCATTTGATATTTTTGCTGCTCTTTATCGACGCTGACTGTTACCGGCTCGGCATTTGCCGCGGATGAAAGCATTTGCAACACGCCAACTGCAAACACATTCAAAGCCCGGCGTAAAACTGGAAAACAAGACATGAGCGGCACCCTTTTTATTTTTTATTCATAAGCAGTCTGTGAACATCGACCATAGTAAATGCTGTCAGAGTATATTTCCTGCTTATATTTGAGTTAATTGTGCGCTGACAGCTGTTGCTACTCCGAGGCAAGCGCCGCAATAACCTCCGCCAACCCGCCCGTCACCCGGGCAAAACCGCTGTAATCCAGCTGCTCCGGCGTATCGGTCGCAGCATGGTAGTGAGGATATCGAAACGGTGCCGTATCCGTAACCATAATGGCAGGGTAGCCGGCCTCCCAGAAGGCCCAGTGATCCGACCAGTGTATACCCTCTATGCCGCTCGGTGCCGCCACGCCTTCCGCGGGAAAAGGTGTCGCGGCACGAAACGCCCCGACCGCCTGGCGCACCAGCGACCGGGATGCAAGATCGCCGACGAAGCCAATAAAGTTGCCGGTATCCGGGTAGAACAGGCTGAACGGAAACGGATAGCGCTGGCTGCCCGGCAGATCGGTGTAATAACCGATCGTTTCCAGCGACAGCATCGCCGTGATGCGTTTGCCCTGCGCCTGTGCGCGGGCGGCATACAGCTTACTGCCCATCTCATCACCGTAGAAGAACGGCGCTTCCTCATTGGCAAAAGCCACGAAGTGCACGGTGCGCGGCAGCGTCGTCCCGGCAAGCAAGCGGGCAAGCTCCAGCAGGGCCGCCACGCCCGAGGCATTATCATCAGCCCCCGGGCTTGCGGCTACCGAATCGTAATGCGCCCCGACGACAATAATTTCATTCGCTGCCGCGCTACCTGGCAAGACCACCTCGAGATTGCTGACGCTCTCACCACGACTGCTAAAGGACTGGACCCTGACCTCGTATCCTGGTGCTGCAAATGCCGAGCGAATATAAGCGGCAGCGGCGGCCATTGACTGCGGGCGCCAGACACTGCGCTCACCAATTTCATCCGCCAGCACGACCACATGGCGCTTGAGGTTGTCGTGGATCTGCTGTTCTTTAGCTGTCAGCGGCGGCAGCGGACCCGACCAGGAACTGCCGGGCATGCCCGTCATGAACCAGATGCCTGCCAGGATGATGAGCAGGATGACAGCGAGGCGGATGGCCCGGGCGAGTCGCTTGTTACGCCGGTTGGTATGCTTCAAGTGGTCTGACATCTTGAATTTGCGCATCGAATTTGCACAAACAAATTACCCCCTCCACCACCGGAAGAGGGAGTAATCGGGACAGCAGTGAACCTAACCCCATTGATTTCCTCATTAGCGGGCATCTTTGATGTATATGGACTTATTGCCGTTTCTCACTTCGACCTCAAACAACTCACTCGCCTTTATCAAGTCGCTGAGCTTCTTGTAGCCATAGTTTACTGGCGAAAATGAACTGTTGTTGGAGATATAGCTGCCTACCTTGCTGAGGTGCGCCCAGCCATCATCTTCTGATGTTTGCTCTACCGATGTCCGAAGTAGCTTTACCAGCGCTGCATCGCCCCTGATTTCTTTACGAGATCGTTTTGTCACTGCAACAGCATTGCCACTCTGATCTTCAGACTCAGCTTGCAGATTCTCTGTGTATATAAACTGGGAGCATGCGTGAACGAAGGGTAATGGCGTTTTCTTTTGCCCAAACCCATAGACAGGCATGCCACTCTCGAGAATCCGCATAACCAGGGGAGTGAAATCACTGTCACTGGTCATCAGTGCGTAGGCGTCAACCGTATTGCTGTACAACAAGTCCATCGCATCAATGATCATGGCCGAGTCAGTGGCATTTTTACCGGTCGTGTAGGCAAATTGCTGAACGGGCCTTATTGCATGCGGGTGAAGCTTCTCAATCCAGCCGGTCAGGTGAGTACTTTTCCAGTCCCCATGTGCATGACGCACATTCACTGTTCCATACTTCGCCAATTCCTCCAGCACGCCCTCTATTGAGCTGGAACTGACATTGTCGCAATCAATCAGTAGTGCAATTCGAGTATTTTTCTGCATTTTCTGTCCCTGGATTTCAATGTTCAATAATAAATGGTGTCAGTGCACATTTTCTACTTATATTGAAGTTAATTGAGCTCTGACACCTGATTCGCAATGACCGCTTTGACAGATTCGGAATCCTCGACAATACTGTAGACAAGGGCTGACCTCGCAAACGCATCCCCGCTACCCGGAAAACCGCCGCCAGTAGCAATGCCGGTGCCAACCGTGCAGGCAACGCAGGACATAATAATATGAACAGACTATTAACCGGCACAGTACTCACGTTTTTATTGTCATTGCATGCACAGGCAACCGAGCCTATCACCAGGGAACACATCCAGCAGATTGTTGACATAACGGATGCGGCAACAAAAAATCAAGACACAGGCGGCATCGGCGAGTACCTGAGTGAAACCTTCCAGAGGGTTGTCGAGTTTGTCCATAAAGATAAATATACAGCCAAGGTACGCATCGACAAGAAAAAGTACCTGGAGTTAATTGAGGAGGGCTGGCCAACGCTGGAAGAATACGCTTACCAGCGCGAGGACATGTCGATTCACATCATGCCGGACGGCTCGAGCGGACAGTCGTATTCCACAATAACCGAGACTCTTTCCCTTCACGGCACAAGAATGGTCAGCAAATACCGTGAACATGCCCTGTATGCACTGGAAGATGGCAAGCCGGTCATCACGCAGATCAGCGGCCACACGCTGCTCGG
>CAJQPV010000182.1 GCA_905480305.1 uncultured Gammaproteobacteria bacterium
GATCAGTAACCCAGTGCTGAATAGCTGGCATGGCGTGAACCGCCGGCACCGCAGACAGGCACAACAGCAGCAGACAGCTTAACAAACCACCCGGACGTGTAATTTTTCTAGTGTCCATGAGCACCCCCGTTTGCAGCAGCGCCCGGCTTGCCGCCTGTCTCCATCGGTAATGGATCAAGCTCTGCGATTGTCAGATACTGATCCTGCAGGTACTTGCTTGCGACAGCCTGAACCTGCTCTGCAGTGACCGCTTTGATGTTTTCAACATAGGAATCAGCCAGCTTCCAGTCCAGGCCCACGGCTTCAAGCTGGCCCACTTTCATTGCCTGGTAAAACGAAGAGTCCTGCTCGTAGACATCACTTGCCACCACAGATGTCTTGATGCGCTCCAGCTCGTCCGCTGTGACCGGCTTGTCTTTAAGCCGTTGAACCTGTTCAAACAGCGCCTGCTGTACGTCGTCGATGCTATGACTGTCCGCGGGCGTTGCATCCAGCAGAAACAGCCCTGCCTGGCGATCATAGAGGTCATAACCGGCACCCGCACTGCTGGCAATCTGGCTGCCCCGCACTATTTCACGGGTCAGACGTGCGCTGTCGCCACCATCGAGAATATTGGCCAGTACCTCCAGCGCATAGGGCTCCCAGCTCTCATTTGCCGTTTTCAGCACCGGCACCTTGTAGCCCATGATGGTGTAGGAAACCTCTGCCGGAGCCTGCACGGTGATATAGCGCTTGCCCTTTTGGGTCGGCTCCACACGCGGCTTCGGCGGAACGATCTGTTCCGGTTTCAGCGGGCCAAAATATTTCTTTGCCAGCGCCAGCACCGCTTCAGGCTCGACATCGCCAACTACCACCACAATGGCATTGTTGGGCGCATACCAGCGCTGGTACCAGCGCTGCAGGTCATCCAGCTCCATATTTTCCAGGTCATCCATCCAGCCAATGGTCGGTATCCGCATAGAACTGCTGATAAAAGCAGAGGCAATGAATTGTTCATAGGTCAACGCGGTTGGCTTGTCCTCGGTACGCAGCCGGCGTTCTTCCATTACCACGTTGATTTCCTTCTGGAATTCCTTATCCTGCAGGTGCAGGTTACGCATCCGGTCGGCTTCAAGTTCAAAGCTGACGGCCAAGCGGCTTTTCTCCAGACGCTGGAAATAGGCGGTGTAATCCTTGCTGGTAAAGGCATTCTCACTTCCACCATTTTCGGAAATAATGCGGGAAAACTCGCCCGGCGGGTGGTCATCGGTGCCCTTGAACATCATGTGCTCCAGCACATGAGAAACACCGCTGATACCATCATGCTCATAACTGGCGCCCACCTTGTACCATACCTGTGAGACCACCACCGGTGCGCGGTGATCCTGTTTCACCAGCAGTTTAAGGCCGTTGTCCAGCCGGTATTCTGTGACCGCACCCGCGGCCAGCAGTGCCTGACTGGTCAGCAGCAGGAATAGTGTCAGCAAACTTCGCATCAGTTGCTCCATATAGATAGTTAACCCGAACGGGGAGAGAATGATAGGATATCCGACCCTTGATCTCCTAATCATTCATAGACAAATTAAAGACAAATAATTTCATGCTTGGTTTCAGAAAAAACAAAACATCGACCAAATCGGACAAACCTGAAAAGGCCGGGCTGTTCAAGCGGCTCAAGCAAGGTCTGTCGCGTACCCGCCAAAGCCTGACCGGCGGTGTTGCCGACCTGGTACTCGGTAGCAAATCGATTGATGATGAACTGCTGGAGGAAATCGAGACCATGCTGCTGGTTGCCGACGTCGGTGTCGAGGCCACCCGCGAGATTATCGATGACCTGACCGACCAGGTAGCACGCAAGCAGCTCAATGATGCCGACGCCCTGCTGGCTGCACTTCACACGCGCATGCAGGCCATTCTCGAGCCGGTCAGCCTGCCGCTGACGATCCCTGACGATACCCGTCCCTATGTAATCCTGATGGTTGGCATCAACGGTGCCGGCAAAACCACCACCATCGGAAAACTTGCCCACCGCTTCCAGCAACAGGGCCTCAAGGTCATGCTGGCAGCCGGCGATACCTTCCGTGCCGCCGCAGTTGAGCAACTGCAAGCCTGGGGCGAACGCAATGAAGTGCCGGTGATTGCACAACAGCAGGGCGCCGACTCGGCCTCGGTGATTTTTGATGCACTGAACTCGGCACGCTCGCGCAACATCGATGTCCTGATCGCCGATACTGCCGGACGCCTGCATACCCAGGCCAACCTGATGGAAGAACTGAAGAAAATCAAACGCGTCATGGGTAAAACGGACGAGGCCATCCCGCACGAAGTCATGCTGGTAGTGGATGCAGGCACTGGCCAGAATGCGCTCAACCAGGCACAGGAATTCAATGCAGCCGTTGGCCTCACAGGCATCACCCTCACCAAGCTGGACGGCACCGCCAGGGGCGGTATTATTTTTGCTGTCGCAAAGCAAATGAATATACCGATACGGTTTATCGGTGTCGGCGAAGACATTGAAAACCTTCGAGAATTCGATGCAGAGGAATTTGTGGATGCACTCTTTGAAAAACAAGAATCTTAATTTACACCGCATACGTAGCCGGTAAAACATGATCCGTTTCACCAACATCAGCAAGCGCTATCCGGGCGGTTATGAGGCGCTCAGCAACATCAGCTTCCACATGGAAAAGGGTGCCATGGCGTTTCTCACCGGTCATTCCGGTGCCGGTAAAAGTACCCTGCTGAAACTCATTGCCCTGATCGAACGCAGCACCCGTGGACAACTGTTTCTTGATGACCAGAACGTCTCCCGCATCAGCAAGCGGCGCATACCCTACATCCGTCGCAAGATCGGCTTTATTTTCCAGGAACACCATTTGCTGTTTGATCGTACGGTGTTCGATAACGTGGCGCTGCCCCTGGTCATCGCCGGATATCGCTACCAGGACATCGGTCGCCGGGTACGCGCAGCCCTCGACAAGCTGGGTCTGCTGAACAAGGAACGGCTCTACCCGATCACCCTGTCCGGCGGGGAGCAGCAACGCGTCGGCATTGCCCGTGCAGTCGTCAACAAACCCATGCTGCTGCTGGCAGACGAACCCACCGGCAATCTCGACCCCGACCTGTCGCGCGAAATCATGGCGCTGTTTTCGCTGTTCAATGACGTCGGTGTCAGCGTGTTGATTGCCAGCCATGACATCCCGCTTATTCAGGAACTGGATTACCCGGTACTGTCGCTGGAACACGGTCGGCTGGCAAATCCAGCGGGCACTACAGACACATGAAAAAACGCCAACGCCAGAATCAACGCCATTCGCAGCACAACTGGCGCGAGCAGTTGGCGCGCATGCTGTCACCACGGACGTTTCTGCAACGCCATGCACAGGTAGCAGTGGAGAGCCTTGGACGGCTGTACCGCAGCCGGGTTTCCTCACTGATGACTGCTGCCGTCATTGCCATCGCGCTGGCAATGCCCGCCGGACTTTACCTGCTGCTGGATAATGTCGGGCGACTCAGCGGCAGCTGGGACGGGCAGGCCAGCGTGTCGGTGTTCCTGAAAAAAAGTGTTCCGGCAGCTAGCGCCGAGTCGCTGGCAAAGCGCGCCCGGGAATGGCCGGAAGTCAGTTCTGTTGAAGTGGTTACCCCTGAACAGGCACTGGCGGAGTTCAGTGAGCGCTCCGGCTTTGCAGATGTACTGGAAACACTTGATGAAAATCCGCTGCCTGGTTTGCTGGTGGTCATGCCCGCCAGCGACTACAGCAACCCGGCAGCCGCCAGCACCCTGCGCGACCGCTTCAGCCGGCTGCCGGAAACCGAACTGGCACAGCTCGACCTGCAATGGGTGCAACGACTGGCGGCAATCCTGGAAATCGCCCGCCGCGGCATCCTCATCATCAGCTGCCTGCTGGCGCTGGCGGTATTACTCATGATCGGCAATACCATCCGCCTGGAAATACAGAACCGCCGGGAAGAAATACTGGTCACCAAGCTGATCGGGGCTACCAACGGCTTCGTACGCCGCCCATTCCTCTACTGTGGCATCTGGTATGGCGTACTCGGCGCGGTGATCGCCTGGATACTGGTCGAGACCGGCTTCCTGCTGCTGTCCGAGCCGGTCGCCAGGCTGGCCGGACTCTACCAAAGCGACTTCCAGCTTGAGACGCTGCCCTTGCAGCTGCTATGGGTACTGGTTACCAGCGGCATGTGCCTGGGACTGCTGGGCTCCTGGCTGGCTGTTGGCCGACATCTGGACGCCATTGAACCCAGCTAAAGCTGCTCAAGAATCGCAGCAGGCGACCGATTTCATGGAACTTCCTGCGGGATTGGCACTCTATCAGGCTGAGTGCTAAGATTAGGCCACGCTGATACAGAGAGGAAACCCATGACACAGGCTTTAGTCACCAGAAATCAAACACTTGCAATACCTATGCCGACAGGCAACCTGGATCAATATATCCATGCTGCCTTTAAAATTCCGGTATTGAGCGCCACTGAAGAGCGCTCCCTGGCGCTGCGCTTGCAAAGTGAAGGTGATCTGGATGCCGCGAGAGAGCTGGTGATGTCACAC
>CAJQPV010000183.1 GCA_905480305.1 uncultured Gammaproteobacteria bacterium
TCGTCAACCACCAGCACGGTTCTCCCCTCAAGCGACAGTCGCGGTTTGCATAGCCATGCTACTTCCGCACCGCGTGTTTCACCCTGGTAGCGAGTCGCTTGCAGGTAGTCTGTTTCAAGAGGAAATGTCAGCCGGGTCAGCAGATGACCGGTCATGACAAGTCCGCCGTTCATGACGCTTAGAATTATCGGCAGGCTGCCAGCAACGGCAGCGCTGATCTCTCCAGCCAGATGATCGAGAATGTCCTGTACGGCTGCCGCATCGTGAATGCATTCCGCTTCAGCATGAATTTTTTCAAGGTCAGCGTGGTCGAGTGCCACCTGCGCCCCCCTGTTCTGCTGCAGCCTTGGTTACCGGGTTTGCGCAAACAGGCACGTAACACATTGCGTTATAATACATTAGATTTAACTCATAATACACTGATTAATATGTATTTATTAACCTAAGTCAAGTTCCAGCTCGGGATTGTCCCCGTAGCCTTGCACGGCAGCCACGGCCTGCGCCCAACGCGGGTCATTATGCAGGCTCTTGATATCGATCGGATGACGGCCATGCATGCGCATCATACGGGTATGTGCGACCGGATTTTCATAACTGCTGAGCGACTCCGCCACCAACCCGGAGGCCTCTCTGTCATTGCAGACCAGCACCATGTCACAGCCTGCCTCCAGCGCAGTTCCGGCACGGGCAACAGGGTCACCGGCACAGGCAGCACCTTCCATGCTCAGGTCATCACTGAAAACCAGACCGTTAAAATGCAGATGATCACGCAAAATATCCTTGATCCAGCGTGAGGAAAATCCGGCAGGCCAGGAATCGACGTCGGAATAAACCACGTGCGCCATCATGATGGCGGCAATACCAGCATGAATCATGCGCCTGAAGGGCACAATATCCCACTGTTCAATATCCTGGTAGCGACGCTCATCAACCGGGAGTGCCAGGTGCGAATCGGCTGCTACTGCGCCATGACCGGGGAAATGCTTGCCGGTCGCCTCCATGCCGGCATCGTGCATACCTGACTGGTATGCCTGTGCCAGCTCGGCGACAGCCTCCGGGCGCTGATGTAATGCGCGGTCACCGATGATGGTAGATACCCCGAAGTCCAGATCCAGCACCGGTGCAAAACTGAGATCGATACCAGCAGCACGAAGTTCCGAGGCCATCAACCAGCCGGTTGTTTTGGCGAGGTGCCTGGCCCGTGCCTTGTCCTTGTCATAGATCTTTCCGAGACAGGCCAGCGGTGGCAGCTGTGTAAATTCATCCTTGAAACGCTGCACGCGCCCGCCTTCCTGGTCAACTGCAACCAGCAGGTGCGGATCTCGCAGTTGATGAATAGCGGCGACCAGCGCAGCAAGCTGCTGCGCCGAACCATAATTGCGGGCAAACAGAATTACCCCACCGATGGCCGGGTGCAGCAGCAACTCCCGGTCCTCCGCAGTTAACTCGTAACCCTCGACATCAGCCATCAACGGACCCAGCGTCATATCCGGTCTTTCTCCTCACTCATCATGCGTATATCCAGTTTATCGCGCAGCCGGTCGCCAAGCAGATTGACAGACAACACCACTGCAAAAATCGCCACGCCCGGCACGATGACCATGTGCGGGGCAACCAGCATGTAACGGCTGCCGTCACGAATCATGGCACCCCACGAGGCACCCGGTGGCTGTACACCAAGCCCCAGAAATGACAGGCCGGCCTCCGCTATCACAACCGCCGCAATGCCAAAGGTCGCCTCGACGATCAAGGGTGCCAGCATCAGCGGTAGCAGGTGTTTGCGAATAATACGCCATTTCGATGTACCCAGCGCTTCTGCTGCCTGTACATGCTCCCGGTGCTTCAATGAAAGTACCTGCGCGCGTGACAGACGTGCATAGCCTACCCAGCCGACTATCGTCAACGCAATAACCACATTGCCAATGCCAGGCCCTAATAGCCCGGCCAGTGCGATCGCCAGCAGGATGCCCGGGAAAGCCATAAACACGTCTACTGTCAACACAGCAACCCGGTCCAACCAGCCACCCTGGTAAGCCGAAGCCGTACCGAGCAATGTACCTGCCAGCAGCGACAAGCCGACCACCCACACCGACACCAGAAACGAGGTGCGCGCACCGACAATCATGCGGTCACCGATGCTGCGACCGAGGTCGTCATAACCAAGTAAAGCATCTTCACCGGGTACGGAAAGTATCGATTCCAGCTGAATGCGGTCCGGTTGCAGCGGCAAATGCTGCGCCAGCAGCGACAGCAGCGCCCATCCAGCAAGAACCACTACCGGCAAAATAACTGCAAGGCGCCAGCGGGTCACAGTCGTCCTCCCAGGCGAATACGCGGGTCAACCCATGCGTAGGCAAGATCAGTCAGCAGGTTAACCAGCACATAGGTCACACTGATCAACAGCACGCAGGCCTGCACCACCGGATAGTCACGTGACTGGATGGACTCAATTGTCAGCAGGCCGACACCCGGCCAGGAAAATACCGTTTCTGTTATTACAGCTCCGGCCAGCAGCGCACCCAGTTGCAGCCCCAGCAGCGTGATGACCGGCAACAATGCGTTACGCAGACCGTGATGCAGGATGACACGTTGTGGCGGTAATCCTTTCGCCTTCGCAGTGCGCATGTAATCTTCACCCAACACCTCCAGCATGCTGGAGCGAACCATGCGTGACAGCACGGCGATCAGACCGGTACTCAAGGTCAAGGCAGGCAGAACCACAGAGCCAAATCCGTTGCGGCCACTCACCGGAAACCAGCCCAGCCACAGTGAAAAAACCAGAATCAAAATCGGGCCCAGCCAGAAGTTGGGGATTGAGACGCCGAGCATGGAAAAGGTCATGGCACCACTGTCCCAGACGGTGTCACGACGAACCGCCGCGATAATGCCCAGAGGCAAAGCCAGCACAAGGGTTATCAGCAAGGTCATGGCCGCCAGCAGACCCGTAGCCGGCAGACGTTCCAGCAATAAATCCGAAACCGGGCGCCTGAAATGGATAGAGTTACCCATATCAAACTGCAACAAGCCTGCGAGATATTGCTGAAACTGAACCCATAGCGGCTGGTTCAGTCCCAACGCTACCCGCAGCGCCTCACGGTCTGTTGTCGATGCCGATTCACCGAGCATGATTTCAACAGGGTCACCCGGAATCATATGGATCAACAGGAAGACAATGCTCACCACGCCAAAGATGACGAACAAGGCGCCCAGCAGGCGCTGTAGAATATACGTCAGCATGGGGCAATTATACGGATGGCTTGCCAAAGGGCGATGGATTTTTCAGCGCTATACAAGCACCACACATGGGAACGGAGCATTATTGGAATAGGCATAGTCCGGCCATGGAAGACCTGCTATATTTTGCCAGGGAAATATCATCCGGCGATAGAGGAGAATATAAAATGACCGAACCTTCAAAAGATGCAGGGTTGATTGCTGTCCTGATTAAACGTTTTGAGGAACAGCGATTGCCAGTTGCGCTCGATTTGAAAAAAAAGGTGGATCGCGGCGAAACACTCAATGACCTTGATATCGCCTTTCTTGATGAGGTATTTGCAGGTGCCAGCGAGTTAAAGCCACTGCTGGATCGCCACAGTGAATACCACAAGCTGGTAGGACAGGTGATGAGCCTGTACCAGGAAATAACTGAAAAGGCACTGCAAAACCAGAAGAATGAATAAGTCCGGGGCTCAGGAGAGTCCTGCTGGATAAACAACCAGAGAAACCGGGTCTCATGAAAATATGCACTTTTTTAAAATTGTTGCTGGTAATCAGCCTGTACACAGGTGCAGCGGTTGCGGACCCTGCATCGATCAACCCCGGGGAGATTGTCGGTAACTGGCATGCGACAGAGCACCATCCGGATCAAGGCAATATAGAAACCATTTTTATAATCAATGCAGATAACACATTTTCCGGCTCAATGACCATCAATAATATCCCTGCCTGGCAGTACGCCGGCACGTGGTCATTGAAAGGTAATCAGATCACCTGGGTGTACCTTGAAAGTAATATCATCCTGTTACAGGAAGACAAGCAGGATACAGATGTAATTCTGTCTGTGAGTGATGAGTCACTAACCTATCGATCACTCCGCAGAGGTAAAGAAAGTACCCTGCAGCGAGCGGAGTAAACGGTTTATCCGGCTGCAAGCCGTTAGCTACTCTGAATATCTTCCTTGCCTCCCATCCGGTTGACAGGCAAATGTTTAAATCAGGCAGGTAAGGCGCAGCGCCATAACCCGGCAACCTGACAGTCGGATTGCTATATCGCCAATCGCAACTGCATAGCCGGAATTCAGTTACTCATGTTGACAATGACCGCTCAAGTCTGCGGATCTAACCGGTCGGTGTAACACTTGCGTTAAATCCCTCTAGCGGGGTTTCGACGTCGTTTTCGTGTGTTAATCGTACCTCACCAACCGGGGTCGGTCAGACGATCAAAAACTGCTGGATTGCCGTTTGCACAGCCGCGGGTTTCCCCGGCAGGAGTGGAGACCACGCAGGCCCATATCCATGTTGCCTGGGAGCGCTGCATGGCCCTGCACATGGAGTACCCCACCTGCACAGTTACTGGTCGCTTTATTTTTTATTTACTTTCTTGAGTGCCTTCAGGCCCTTCTTGCGCTGGGCGTGGAGGATCACGCACCGCTTTTCCAGCCTTGCACGCTTCTTGCCCTTACCGGCCTTTTGATATTCGGCAATTAGCGCTTTTTCCTTCTTCTTTAGCTTGCCGATGATCGCCTTTAGTTCATCCGCCTTTTTCTTGCGACGTTTGGCATTGAGGTCGAGGTAGGCTTCAAGGCGGCTAAGGAGGCTTTTCTCTGTCATTGTAGGTTCCCGGATTGATGTGTCATTTTTCTATATACGATCTGCAACAAGCGCATCAGGTTTCGAGCTCGAGCAGTTCGTCGTCGCTCAACAGCACTTCATGCTCGGCATCAGTGAGGCTGCGGCTGTGCCTTATGAACAGGGTTTCACCCATATCCAAGAGCTTGCTATAGACCTCTTGAGCATAGTTGGAATCGTTCAACAACGAAACCGCCAATTCGCCGGACATCCGGCCTTCGGTCATCGCGTTGGCCATGCGTGCGTTGAATTTTTCGCAGAGTTCGTTCATAAGCAGGCGCAGGTGGTCCAGCGACAACACCGGGGACTCGTCTATCGATTCCTGTCGGATCTCTTCCAGTTCGCGGACCAAAAGCGCCAGATGAACACGCATGTTGGTATAGATCAGGCGTTGTTCCTCGTTTGTCGATGCCACTGCGGCCACCAGGTTTTTACGCAGATGCTTGCTAGCCTTGATCGCCTCGACCATGTTCTGATTTGCCTGACGCAGCCAATGGATGTCGCCGGACTGCTCATCCTGCCAGGAGAACCCGGCACGACTGATGAAAGTGATGATGGCGCTGTACAGTGACTTTACCTGTAGTTCGTAGGCTGCATCAACATCGAAATCCGGCAGCTTGCGCTGGGACTGCGCGACCATGGCAAGGTCGGTATCCGAGCAGATCTGTCCGCGTTCGAAGCCAAGCACTCCGGACAGTATGTTGATGGTGTGGTCCCATACCCGCAGAGTCTCCAGCCGCAGCGCTTCCAGCACCGTGTCCGGAAAGTCGATGGTGGCGTCGTTCAGATATTTCGGCATACTGATAAGGACCGCCTTGGGTTTGAACAGGCCTTCCAGCATGCTGACCAGTCTGCCAATCAACGGCAGCATTACCAGTACGCCAATGGTGTTGAACAGGGTATGGAACACCGCCAGCTTCAGGGTGTAATCATCCTCGGCAATACCGACATGAGCACTGATCCACTCAACTGACGCCATCATCTGATAGATAAACACGATCGCAATCAGGCCGGTAACCAGATTGAAGATCAGGTGCGCCACAGCCAGCCGTTTGCCCTGCTCGTTCGCACTCAATGAGCCGATGATGGCGGTGATGGTGGTGCCGACATTAGCGCCAATGGCCAACGCAAGCGCATTTTCATAGGTAATCTGCCCAGCGGCCAGTGCGGTGATGGTCAGTACCAGCGTGGCATGACTGGACTGCATCACTACTGTTGCGGCGATGCCGATGCCGGCGAACAGGAACAGCCCGGGATAGCCGGCGACTGCGAACCTGGCCAGGTCGAAGCTGTCCTTGAATGCATCGAACCCCTCTTTCATGTAGTGGATGCCAAGAAACAGAAAACCGAGGCCAACCAGGATGTAGCCGATGCCCTTCAGGTTCTTGGAGTTCTGGAACAGCAACAACACGCCAAAGACCAACATTGGCATCGCATAGGCTGAAATCTTGACCTTCAGGCCGAAACCTGCGACCAGCCAGGCACCGGTAGTGGTACCGATATTCGCACCGAAGATGATCCCGACCCCGGAGGCGAGATCAAGCAGGCCGGCGCTCAGAAAGGAGATAGTAATTACCGAGACCAGCGAGCTGGACTGCATCAGGGTGGTGCTGACGACACCAAAACTGAGGCTCTTCCAGAGTTTGTCGGTTGTTTTATTGAGTATCCGTTCCAGGGTACCGCCGGCGAACGCCTGAAAGCCCTGTTCCAGCGACAGCATACCGAACAGAAAGACGGAGACCCCGGCAGCGATGGTCTTGAAATCAGGACTAACCCAAAATCCCCAGCCGAGGATGACAAAGATGGTTGGCAGCAGAATTTTACGTAACATCGTCAGGATTTTTCCTTGGGGGGCACGAAGAAAATGTGGCGATGAGCATATCTTATCTATTCTGTGAGAATCCATCCAATAATCGGCGTTTGGCGTTCTCCTCTACGCATTCCTGAACTTCCTGCTTCAGTACGTTGCCGCCATCCAGACTGAGATCCTTCATTGTTCCTTTGGGTCGTTCTTTGTCATTAACTGATTGTTTATATTAAACACGGCTAAACCTCTTGTTTGGGGAAGATGTTTGCCGTTCCCGATTACCTGAACCCTGGCTGCTGAATCAACATGATTTCTGGACTGCTAACACTGATTTACATCGTGTGAAGATTAATGTCCCATTTCGGTGCACATAACACAGCCTCAGGAAAATTCACATTTGCGAATCGACCGGCAGCAGCCCGAAGAAGACATCGCCCATACGTTGCCAGACGCTAGCTGCGGGTTGTTGTGTCAGCACATCATCACCCGCTTGCCATTGCAATTCACCCTTATCATTCAGCGTCACCTGCCAGCTGTTTTCCGGCAGGAAATCAGGCGCAAAGGCAGCGAGTATGCCTCTTGCAAGTTCGGGACTGTCGATCATCAGGCTAACCTCGGTATTCAGCACCATCGAGCGCGGGTCGGTGTTGATAGTGCC
>CAJQPV010000184.1 GCA_905480305.1 uncultured Gammaproteobacteria bacterium
TCGGTACCACGCGTCACCAGCGTCATGCGTGACAGCGAAGGATCCTCGGTCGGCGCCACCGCCAGTGACTCGATGTTATAGCCACGCGCAGAAAACAACCCGGCAACCCGTGACAGCGCGCCCGCCTCGTTTTCCATCAAAATTGAAATTATATGTCGCATCTTAAACCAGGATCATCTCGTTCTGACCACCACCTGCCGGAATCATCGGGTACACATTCTCATCCTTGTCTGTGAGGAAGTCCATGAACACCAGACGGTCTTTCAGCTTCAGCATCTCGATCAACGCACCTTCGACATCGCCAGGCCGGGTAATTTGCATACCAACATGTCCGTAACTCTCGGCGAGCTTCACAAAATCCGGCAGTGACTCCATATAGGACATGGCATAGCGCTTCTGGTAAAAAAATTCCTGCCACTGACGCACCATACCGAGGTAGCCGTTATTGAGATTGATAATCTTTATCGGCAACGAGTATTGCGTGCAGGTGGACAATTCCTGGATACACATCTGGATACTGCCTTCGCCGGTCACACAGGCAACGGTTGCATCCGGGTACGCAAACTGCACACCCATGGCTGCAGGCAAACCAAAGCCCATGGTGCCCAAACCGCCCGAGTTGATCCAGCGGCGTGGTTTGTCGAACTTGTAAAACTGTGCGGCCCACATCTGATGCTGTCCCACGTCAGATGTCACAAAGGCATCGCCTTCAGTCAGGCGATACAGCGTCTCAATCACAAACTGTGGTTTTATATTGTCACTGTCACGGTCGTACTTGAGGCTGTCCTTGGAACGCCATTCATCTATCTGCTGCCACCAGTCCTTCAGTGCCACAGCATCAGATTTTACGTCGTTGCTCCTGATCTCATCGAGCATCACCTTCAGCACGTTCTCGACGCAACCAACGATTGGCACATCCACCTTTACATTCTTGGAAATACTCGCCGGGTCGATATCGATGTGAATGATTTTCGCATTCGGACAAAATTTCTCGATATGTCCGGTTACCCGATCGTCAAAGCGCGCACCAATCGCTATAAGCACATCACAATGGTGCATCGCCATATTGGCTTCATAGGTACCATGCATGCCGAGCATACCCAGAAACAGCGGGTCGGTTGCCGGGTAGGCGCCAAGCCCCATCAGGGTATTGGTCACCGGAAAATTCATAATACGGGCCAGTTCGGTGAGCGGCCCGGATGCCTCACTCAGGATCACGCCACCACCGGTATACAAGATCGGACGCTTGGCACTCTGCATCAGCTTCACTGCCCGCTTGATCTGACCGGTATGGCCAATCAGCACAGGATTATATGAGCGCATGCTTACCTTTTTGGGGTAACTGAACTCGGTTTTTTCAGCAGTAATATCCTTGGGAATATCAACTACCACCGGACCGGGACGCCCGGTCGTGGCGACATAAAATGCCTTCTTGATGGTCTCGGCGAGTTTAGTGACATCCTTCACCAGGAAGTTGTGTTTCACACAGGGCCGGGTGATACCAATATTGTCGGCTTCCTGAAAAGCATCGTTGCCAATCAGGTGGGTGGGGACCTGACCGGTGAACACCACCATCGGAATGGAATCCATATAAGCGGTGGCGATCCCGGTAACAGCATTGGTGGCACCAGGGCCTGACGTCACTATGACGACACCCGGCCTGCCGGTTGAACGTGCATAGCCGTCAGCCGCGTGTGTAGCCGCCTGCTCGTGGCGCACCAGTACATGCTGCACATCGGTCTGCTGGTAGAGGGCATCGTATATATGCAGCACTGCACCACCAGGGTAGCCGAAAATGTAGTCGACTCCCTCTTCTTTTAGTGACTGCACAAAGATATCCGCGCCTGTCAGTTCCACCTATCGCTACTCCTGAATATAATTACGCGATTTTTCAACCACGTAAAAAAAAGCCCGGTCAACGGGCGATCGCATCGTACTTTCAAAACACATAAAAGTACTGATAATCATAGTAAAGGTCAAGGGAATAGCCCATTGTTGCCGATATAGTCAAGGAATCGCCCAAGCATTCGGAATATGTGACACGGTGACTTGTTCTACTCATAAAACAACCATACTATTACTATAGGTTTATGTTATGGAAGCCAAATCTATGAATGACGTCAATACTCGTTTTGATCACCCACTTCTGTGGATGCTGGCCAGTCTGTGTCTCTCGTCAGCCTTGTTAACCACCCCGGCCAGCGCCGAGATTTACAAATGGACAGATACCAACGGCGAGACCCAGTACTCCCAGCTTCCGCCCCCGGGCGGAGTAAAAAGCGAGGAAATTCAAGGTGCACCACCTGCAGCAGACATCCCTGACACCACCGGTGACAACCTGCAGGAACAGGTAGATGCAATGAAAGAAGGCCTCGCCGAGCAGGAAACAGAAGAAAAGAAGGCTGCCCTGCGCAAGCAGATAGACGATGCTTATGAAAGAAACTGCACAACAGCGACAAACAACCTGGCGAAACTGCAGGCAGGCGGCAACAAACGCTACCTGACACCCGACGGCAAGGTCACTCACCTCACCGAAGAACAACGCCAGCAGCGCATCAACGACGCTAAAGACCAAATCGACGAGTTCTGCAAACCCTGAGGCCATCCCATTGCCCTTCCTGAAAATCCAGACCAACCAGGCGCTCCCCGCTGCATCGGCAACAGCGCTTGCCGGCAAGGCTTCCGCACTGGTAGCAGAACAACTGGGAAAACCTGAAAGCTATGTCATGACCTCGGTTGAAAACAATCCGGCCATGACCTTCGCCGGCACAGATGCACCATTGGCTTTTCTCGAGCTGAAGAGCATCGGTCTGCCGGACTCTGCAACCGCCGACGCTTCCAGAGTCTTGTGTGAGCTGGTATCAAGTGAAACCGGGATAGATCCTGCACGTATCTACATAGAGTTCTCGGATGCGCCACGCAAGATGTGGGGCTGGAACTCCGGCACTTTCTGATGCGTTTCATCTGGTTGCTGATACTGCTGCTGCTCGCAGCCGGCGTGTATCTGTACCTTAATCCCGCCCTGAAATCTCAACTGCTGAACAGTGCATCCGATCTGGGTAAACCAGCAACGGTACATGCCTATAAATGGCGTAACGCGCAAGGGGAATGGCAGATCACAGACACGCTGCCGCCCGAGGGCATTAAATATGAGCACCTCCAGCACAGGGCCGATGAAAACATCCTGCCGCAGCCGCCACAATTGACCCCGAAGCAATAAATAGCCATCGTCGGAATGGATCTGGTGCCCGCAGGTATTTGACGCTGTAGCAGCGGTTAAATAGTATGCGGCAGTACAACCCGCTACAATCCGTCTACATTTAAACAGAATCCTGATTACATCATGCGTCTATCCCAGTTCCCGCTATCCACTCTTAAAGAAACACCGGCTGATGCGGAAATTATCAGTCATCAGCTAATGATGCGCGCCGGCATGCTGCGCAAACAGGCGGCCGGCCTGTACAGCTGGCTACCATTGGGCCTGCGGGTGCTACGCAAGGTTGAGGCTATCGTGCGCGAAGAAATGGACCGTGCCGGGGCACTGGAGTTGCTGATGCCGGCCGTACAACCGGCGGAACTGTGGATGGAATCCGGCCGCTGGGAGCAATACGGCCCTGAACTGCTGCGCTTCAATGACCGTCACCAGCGCGGCTTCTGCCTTGGACCCACGCACGAGGAAGTCATTACCGATATCGCGCGCCGCGAGATCCGCAGCTACAAACAGTTGCCGGTCAACTATTATCAGATTCAAACCAAGTTCCGCGATGAAATACGGCCACGCTTCGGCATCATGCGCGCCCGTGAATTCATTATGAAAGACGCCTACTCGTTTCATATCGATCAAAACTCACTGGATGCAACCTACCAGCTGATGTACGACACCTACAGTCGCATTTTTACCCGACTGGGTCTGGAGTTCCGGCCGGTACAGGCCGACAGCGGCGCAATAGGCGGCAATATCTCTCATGAGTTTCACGTACTGGCTGATTCAGGCGAGGACGCCATCGCCTTCTCATCAGGCGGTGAATATGCCGCCAATGTCGAACGTGCCGAGGCCATCGCACCGGCAGTAGAAAGACCGGCGGCAACGGCTGCCATGAGCACGGTCGACACGCCCGGGCAACACAGTATTGAAGATGTCTGCAAACACCTGGGTGTTAAACCGGAGCAGTGTGTAAAAACGCTGCTGCTACAGGGTAAAGAGACTGCAACAGTCGCACTGGTACTGCGCGGCGACCATGATCTCAACACCGTCAAGGCAGAAAAACTGGACGCCATTGCAACACCCCTGCAATTTGCATCCGACGAACAGATACGCACTGCTGCCGGCTGCAGCGCGGGCTCACTCGGCCCGGCAGGCCTGTCGATACCGGTCATCGTTGACCACAGCGCCGCACAGCTGGCTGACTTTGTTTGCGGCGCCAACGAGGATGGCAAACATCTGACCGGGGTCAACTGGGAGCGTGATTTGCCGGCACCTGACTGCGCCGACCTGCGCAATGTCGTTGACGGTGATGCCAGTCCTGACGGCAAGGGTACGCTGTCGATTGCCCGCGGCATCGAAGTCGGCCACATCTTCCAGCTTGGCACGAAATACAGCGAGGCCATGGGCGCTACCGTACTGAATGAACAGGGCAAGGAAGAAACCATGACCATGGGTTGTTACGGTATTGGCGTGAGCCGTATTGTTGCTGCCGCCATTGAACAGAACAATGATGACAAGGGCATGATCTGGCCGACCGCCATCGCGCCGTTCCAGGTCGCCTTGTTGCCCATGAATATGAAAAAATCGCAACGCGTCCGGGAAGCGACCGAGGAACTCTACCAGAAGCTGCAGACAGCCGGCATTGATGTCCTGCTGGATGACCGCCCGGTACGACCCGGGGTGATGTTTTCCGATATGGAACTGATCGGCATCCCGCATCGCATCGTTGTCGGCGAAAAAAACCTTGACCAGCATCTACTCGAATACAAGGCACGACGGGGCGACAGCAATCAGGACGTGCCGCGCGCTGAAATCATCACGTTTCTTCAGGCTAAACTGGCTTCTGGCTGAGCCGATACAACAGGTATGAAGACAGCCATACCATGTAAAATCCGCGATTTTTCAGCTGCATTGCTGCTGGGCAGCACCTGCCTGTGCTCACAGGCTGTCTACCCGGCCACCCAGGAACGACCCGATGAAGATATGCGGGCCACCCTGATCGAGGCCGTCAATTCCAGCGACAGCTTTGCCGATCGCTTTGATGCCGAGGTCTGGCTGGTGGATATGTCCAGCCGCCTGCAATCGCGCGTCAAGGACCCGCAGGAACGCCTGAAAATACTCAAGCAGGTACATTACGAGGCCTCACGTGCCAAACTCGCACCGGAACTGGTACTGGCACTCATCAACGTGGAAAGTAATTTTGATCACTTTGCCATATCAAGTGCCGGCGCACAGGGACTGATGCAGATAATGCCATTCTGGCTCGACGAGATCGGCCGAGCGGATGACAACCTGTTCGACATCAACACCAACCTGCGTTTTGGCTGCACCATACTCAACATCTATTTAAAGCGGGAAAAAGGTGACATGCGCAAGGCACTGGCCCGTTACAATGGCAGCGTTGGTAAAAACTGGTATCCGCAACGCGTCTACAAGGCCCTGCAAACCAAATGGTACCGGCAGTAACCGCCGTAAAAAAAACGCTAGGTTAACGCGGCTCGAACAGCGCAATAGACTCCACATGTGCGGTGTGCGGAAACATATCCATGACACCGGCTGCCAGTAGCCGATAGCCTTTCTCGTTCACCAGCACGCCGGCATCGCGTGCCAGCGAACCGGGATGACAGGACACATAGACGAT
>CAJQPV010000185.1 GCA_905480305.1 uncultured Gammaproteobacteria bacterium
GCGATTAACGGTTTTGTCTCCAGCCTGCTGCAGGCAGTTGCCATTGTTATTGTTGTATTGCTGTTTTTCATGGGCTTGCGCAGCGGCATACTGATCGGTTTTGTGCTGATGGTGACCATCGCCGGAACCTTTATCTTTATGTCTCCGATGGAGATTGCGCTGGAACGTATATCACTTGGCGCGTTGATCATTGCGCTGGGTATGCTGGTCGATAACGCCATTGTGATTGTTGACGGTGTGCTGGTACGCCTTGAAAAAGGCATCGATGCAAAGAAGGGTTCTATCGAGATTGTCAAGCAGACGGCTGTGCCACTGCTGGGTGCCACCATTATCGCGATACTTGCCTTTGCGGCCATCGGAACATCAGATGACAACACCGGGGAATTCTGCCGGTCGCTGTTCCAGGTTGTCATGATTTCTCTACTGCTCAGCTGGGTCACAGCGGTCACGTTGACGCCGTTGCTGTGCGTGATGTTTCTTAAGCAAACGAACGGCAACAAGAATGATGTAGATAACGATCCCTATGGCGGCGCCGTATACACCGTCTATAAAAAAGTTCTGCAGGTGGCTATTCGGATGAAGTTTGTCACGCTTGCGCTGGTGGTTGCCTTGTTTGTTACCTCCCTTTGGGGGTTTGGTTTCGTTAAGCAGAGTTTTTTCCCGCCGTCTACGCGCCCGCAATTTATGGTGGATATCTGGTTGCCTCAGGGCACGCATATCAATGAAACGGTTAAAACGGTGGAAGCCGTTGAGAAAGATATTCTGGGCATGGACGGTATCACGCATGTGACCTCACTGGTCGGCAAGGGCGGCCTTCGATTCTTGCTGACCTACAGTCCGGAGAAGGTCAACAGTGCCTATGCACAGTTGATGGTGGATGTTGAATCGACAGATGTCATGGATGAACTGGCAATCCAGGTTGAGGATTATCTGAATGAAAATTACGAGGATATGCTCGGTTATACCTCGAAGTTTCAGCTGGGTCCCGGCAGCACCGGCAAGATACAGGCGCGTTTCAGCGGGCCGGACCGTGACGTACTGCGCGGACTTGCCGAGCAGACCGAAGCAATTTATCGGGCAGACGCCGATGCCAAGGGTATTCGCACAGACTGGCGCCAGCGCGTCAAAATGGTGCGGCCGGTGCTGGCTGAGGAACAGGCCAATCTGAATGGCATAACACGCCCGGACATTGCCAATAACCTGCTGGATGGTTTTGAGGGGCGTACTGTCGGTGTTTACCGTGAAGGCGATTTACTTCTGCCAATCATCCTGCGTGCCGAGGACCGGGAGCGCAACAATATTGACAGCATGGGCGATCTGCAGATCTGGAGCCCAGCAGCAGAGGCACGGATTCCACTGCGCCAGGTGGTGTCGGGATTCGAGACAGTGTTTGAGGACGAGATTATCCAGCGCCGTAACCGCAAGCCGACGATTACGGTCTTTGCTGACCCGGATGAGGGTTATGCAACGGCCTTGTATGCCCGTGTGGCACCACAGGTTGAGGCGCTTGAACTGCCACCCGGTTATGAACTGGAGTGGGGCGGAGAGTATGAAGACTCAGCCAATGCACAGGCAGGCCTGTCGGCTGGTTTGCCTGTATTCTTTCTGAGCATGGTGTTGATCACTATTATGCTGTTCAACTCCCTCAAGCAGCCGTTGATTATCTGGTTGACGGTGCCGCTGGCTGTAATTGGTGTTACTGCCGGGTTGTTGCTGTCCGGCCAGCCCTTCGGTTTCATGGCACTGCTGGGTATTCTCAGTCTGTCCGGTATGTTGATAAAAAATGCGATTGTGCTGATCGACGAGATCAATTACCAGGTGGATGTGGGGACGCCACTCATTGCTGCGATTGTTGACTCGGGCGCCAGTCGTTTGCGCCCTGTGGGTATGGCGGCCTCTACGACAGCGCTGGGCATGATCCCGTTACTGTTTGACGCCTTTTTCGTGTCTATGGCGATCACCATTATTGCCGGGCTGATATTTGCCACCCTGCTCACCATGATTGTGGTGCCGGTGTTGTATGCCACGTTTTACAGTGAAGAAGCAGCCTGATGTCCTCGGCTTGAAAGGTTATGACTGTCACATCAAGCGGTGTAGATACACTGATCGCCGTTGTCAGGGTAGACGGCTGGATTCCGTAATACAGTAGACCCAGAGGCCTGTCAGTCAGTCTGGATGACTGTGAAATTGCCACCTTGATCGCGAGAAACACTGAATTTTCCAGAATTACACTCAACAAGCCAGGCGTTATTGCCATCGCTGTTAATTTTCAGAACTTGCGCACAGGGATAATCAGCGCTTCGTATTGCACCGGCCATTTCCCCTTTACTCACCTCTGTTGCGCTGGACTGGGCAGAAAACAGGCCGCCAATTATCAGGCTGCAAAATAATACCCTTGCCCCTGGATTTTGCTGTTTTGGTTTATGCATGAAAGTACCCTCAAATTTACCCTCGATAACAGTCAGTAGCTGACACAGGCAGGTCTATCCTTACTTGCTACTCTACCCTGAATGCATCAACTGTAGTACTAACTCCCGGGCTGGCCAGTGAATCGTCGTATTGGTCGGGTAGGCGCCGCGCCTCTCAGGAATCCCGTAGATGCGGCATTTTCTGCTTCTATGAATGACAGCTATCCTGACAAAAAGGGCGTCTTACTAGTAAGAGAAGCTTATGAATTTATACTTTTTCATCAATTTATTAAAAGTGTGACGCTATGCCGCACACAGCTTAAGGAAATCGGAGTATGGTCGTTATATGACTAGATTATATTATTCTTAATTACTTATGGATTCTGGCGGAGGTATCGCAATGTCAGCTTTGATTAACAACTTATTACACCGTGCTAGTGTGTGCCCTACTGCATGTTTTTTGAAGTTCCTGTTATTGGTTGGCGGTATTTACACGCTTCATATAGCCATTTCTCACCAGGTCGACGTATCACCCTATTTATATAGTTTGCTGGTTGGTTCGGTTGGGGTGCTTGCTACCCTGACACTGGCGTTTCATTGGCACTGCCAGCTTCGCAACAATAGATAAAAAGGAGAAAACGATTAAATAAGGTTGAATTTGTTATATGTAAAAAAAACAGCGGCCTCCGGGCCGCTTTTTTTTGTCTGGGCGGAAGTTCAGCATCTATTACGGACGAATCCTCGGCAAGGTGCTGCTGAACGAGGAGGGCATGAATCTGGAGCAGCTCAGAGCCGGTCTGGCGTGTCACTACAAGAAGTATCAGAAGGAGCAAAGCCTGGAAGATCGTGAGCTATTATCCAACGCAGAGACCGAAGCCAGGGAAAAGTCCGGGGCCTATGATACGATTTTGCATCAAGTGATCGGTATATCCTCAACGTGCATGCTGTTATCAGCTATTATCATCACATTCCGGCTTGCGTGGTCGGCCTGCTTAAGTGTTCGTCGGCAATTATAGTATCTTGGCAATATGGAGCCCCTCTCAGCGAGTTAATGTCCTAAAGTGAAATGGCGCAATAGAAAACAAAGCTCGAATGTAGATGACAGGAGAAATCGAAGTGGCGGGGGAATCGGGTTACCTTCCATTGGTACTATTTTATTCGTTTTGCCCGTCATCAAAAGTCTCTTTCGTTCCAGGCTCGG
>CAJQPV010000186.1 GCA_905480305.1 uncultured Gammaproteobacteria bacterium
TTTTCGATGCCAATGGCGGCCATCATCCCCTTTGCTTCCGGACCGAGGTAATCGGCCGGTTCGGTCTGGATCAACGCATGCAGCTTTTCAAAAAAGCTGTAGTCGTTGGGCAGCACCGTGTCCATCGCTTTACCCGAGACATTGATGAACTCCATCTTGTCGGGATTGGATACCTTGGCCAACGGGTAGACCTTCAGGTTGTTGCGAATGTTCTCCGAGGCGGCCTTGAGGCCCTTGTCCAGATAACCGCGCATGAAGACCCAGACGCCGTTGGTCTTTGACGGCACAACAAAGTAGCCGTCCGGCACATCACCCGTGTAGCCCGGCGGTAGCACCAGGAACTTGCCACCCTTGCCCTTGTCGGGACCGGCCACCCCCAGGTCTGTCATGTAGTGAAAGGCCATATCGTCCAGTATGCCGAGCATCCTGGGGGGAAGATCGATGACCGTGGGGCCGTCCTTCTCCAGGTCGAGAAAACCCACCGCATACATGGTCGAGGTATTTCCTGTCAGGAGCGTCGTGGTGGAATCCATCAAGGTATCCCAGATGCAGATCTGGTTGCTTGCCGCGCATCCGACCTTCGCCTGCCCTTCCCTCAGCGTGTACATGGAGAGTGCCGGGATGGAGTTCAGGAAGACATTCACCGCCCGCGAGCGGTCGAGATAGTCGTACACGGTTGTGACGGTGTCTCCGGTCGGGACGCCGTCAAAAAAATTGAGCGTACCGATCGAGGTATCCACCTTGGCCGGGGCGGTAATCGATGCGGGGATGTCGGTGGTCATTTTCAGCCTGGGCGGTTGCGCCGCAAGCGTTGTCATGCTCGCTACCATGAGTCCGGCGACAGCCAGGGGTTTTAATAATTTCGCCATCACTGTTTTCTCCCTATTTGATTTTCTCTATCTTGTTCATGTGGAAGGTCTGATCGAAATAGGCCTCCTCCGGGCCGTACAGTCTCAGGTAAACAAAGAAAGACTGCCCTTTATTGGTCTGAATCCAGTTCACCTCTTTGCCTTTTGGCGCTTTGGGACCGAAGTACAGGTCAACAGAGCCATCAGTGTTTTTGATAAGACCTTCCGTGCGGGACGACCGATCCGAACGTTTGGTTTCATTACGAATGATCAATCGATTCTCGATGTCGTACACGGTCACCGACCAGAAGTTGGCCGCCGGCGGGTTGGGCTCAATGTGGAGCTTGTAGTTATTGCCGCCCATAAGCGCATTACCGTCGGCGTCGTAATAGCTGCCCAGGTAAGCGGAGCCTTTGCCAGGTACGCGCGAGACCATGCCGGCCGACGTTGTGGTCGCCTCAAAACCGTAGGATGCCCGCTCATTGAACATGGAGTAGTTCTCCAGGTCGATCTTCGGATTCATCCCCGCCATCGCATCTTCGAAGCCGGAATCTTTGCCATAGAGAGCCGTTGGAAACATGTTTCTGGTTTTATTGAAGGAGATCGCCTGCGACATGGCCATGCCAGCGTCCAGGCCTTGCAGCAGAATCTCTTTTTGATCCGCAGTCGGCTTGAAGGGCTTACCCTTTTCGATACCGAGATCCTTCAGCCAGGCATAGAAGAAGCGGTCGCGGTCGGCCATAGGCTCTTTCTGAACATAGGCATTTACCAGTTCCCAGAAGCGCATGTCCCTGGGCTGTGTGTTCAGCTCGACCTTATCACCCGACTTGGGCTCGTATTTAATGAACTTCGTTTTTGGCGGATCCTTTGCCTCCGAAAGCTTGTAGGCCTGTACTGCCGTTCTCAGTTCTGCCGCTTCCTTTCCGGTACCGAGCGCCCGATAAAAATAGAGCACTAGAAAGGTGTCAGACTGGACGATCTCACCCTTGAAGTCCTTGGGCACTTGCTGCCCGGGACCGACCAGCAACAGCTTTCCCGGTTTGCCGTTGATTTCCTTGATCGGCTGCATCCAGGCATTGTTGACCACGCCGTAGATCTCTCCAGCGGGGAGATCGAGCACCACCGGACCCGTCTTCGAGAGATCGGACATCGCGATTGTGTAGGGTGTGGTGACATTGGCGGTCATGTACGGATAGACGCCGTCGTAGCCGTCACACAAACTGAAGAAGACCTCGTCCTCACTCATCTTCTGGTTGCTCAGCATCGCCGGATACAGTTGGTAGAAATTCATCATCGGCATCGCCCAGGTCACCAACTGGGTGGCGCGCTGCAACAAAATCTGGCGGTGCAGGAACTCCGCGGTATTCTTGGTGATGGTCTGGTCCTGATATTCAAGTTTACCCAGGTAAGTGTCTTGAACTTTGTTCGCCTGCACTGGTGCAATAATAACAACTGAGAGCAGGCCAGCCATGGCAAGAGTGATTAGTGTTTTAGATTTCATATCAATCTCCTTCTTCTATTATGCAGGGCGAGTAATAACCCGCCCCGCCGTTCATTCAACTCTGGCCAGTTACTTGACTGGTTCAGGATCACCAATCTTCCAGCTCCTGTCATACCAGGGTTTGGTCGGTCCATAGATGCGCCACAGCATGTTCCAGCCCTTGCCGGGAACGGTCTGGAGCCAGTTGGCTTCCTTGCCGGCCGGTACTTTTGGACCGAAGTAGATGTCATAGGAGCCATCCTTGTTCTGAACCAGGTCCTTCTTGTTGCTGGCGATACCGGGTAACCGCTGGTCGGTCTGCAGTTCGGCGCGGGTCTGGTTGTCGTAGAGAGTGAACGACCAGAAGGATTTCCCCGGCACCTTCGGTGGCACATGCACTTTATAAGTTTTGCTGCCATCGAGGGCGTTGCCTTTGGAATCCATGTAGGCCACGGCATAGACCGATCCCTTGCCATACGGCGCCTGGGTCATCGCCGGCGTGATGCCCGTTGCGTAGAAGTGGAAGTAAGCGCGGGCATCGAGATAGCGGGCATTGTTCTTGTCGAGGAACAGGTAGCTGCCACCGGGGAAAGGCGTCGTCCACACCCCCTTGCCCGGGTAGTAATAAAACATGTCTTCACGCGGGCGTGAGGCCAGGGTGCGCACCGTAACTGCTGCCACATCGGCGGCTTCGGCGAGGATCTTCTGCATTCGTGCATCGGGCTTGAAGGGCTGACCCTTCTTGATGCCGATGGATGCCAGTTGGCCGAGGATTTCCGGATCCTGGCCTTCACCGGGCTCGCGCTGAACGACGGCGTTTACTTCCTCGAAGAAATGGGAGTCCATCGTATGAATGGTGTTGAATGGCTTACCCGTGACGTTGATAAAGGTCATCTTCGGCGGATTGTCCTTCTTCGCCAGCGGGTAAACGCGCAGCTTCTCCTTGGTCGCGTTTATGGCCGGGGCCGTGCTCCCGTTGACCTGGGCACCGCGCCAGATGACCCAGTTGCCGTAAGTCTGCGTTTTTTTCACGAAATAGCCGTCCGGTATATCGCCCTTGTAGCCCGGCGGCAGGAACAGATACTTGCCACCCTTGTTCTTATCCGGCCCCACCTGGCCGAAATCGGCGACATAATGGAACCAGGCGTCATCAACGAGGCCGATCACGTTGGGAGGCGTCTCCATGACCATCGGCCCCTCCATCAGATCGAGCCATAACAACTGGTAGATCGAGACAGTATTCGGTGTCAGGAACAGCGTCGTCGAGTCCATGAGTTCTTCGAACAGCAGCGCTGTGTAATTCGCCGGACCCCATTTGAGTATTCCTTCACGCATACCGTTCATCGAGGCGATCTGGATACTGTTCAGGTAGGCCTGCACCGCACGCTGGAAATCAAGGTTGTCATAGACTTTCTGCGCAGTTGCCGCATCCGGCACCCCGTCGACCGACGTCAACGTGCCGAGGCGTGTCTCCAGCTTCTCGGGTGTCGCGATCCCCGGTGGGATGTCGGTGGTCATCTTCATCTTTGGCGGTTGCGCTGCAAACGCAGTCAGGCTAATTGCCATGGATCCGGCAACTGCGAGGTAAGTCAGGTATCTGGTTTTCATGTTGTCTCCTTGTTTCATTGTCACGCGTGAATGCCGTATTCACCATGTGCACATGCGTTAACGATTCGGCGGATTTCACAGTATTCCTACTGCTTGAAACTCCAGTCAATCACCAAAAATCGGGGTCTTGCTAAATGCCGGCTTGGGTACGACCGGTGAGAATATAAACCGGAGATTCCATTCCGGTCCGAAGGTATCCGGCTTCTCCACGTAATAGTGGAGTTCGAGGCCCCATTTAACCGGCACCTTGCCGATCTTGGCCATAGTGTTAAAGCCGACCCCCACAGGGACTGACCAGCGATTGTCGCTGTCGGCCTCCCAGTCGGCGGTGATATTCGGGCTACCGAGGCCAATGTTGGTTTCCGCGCTCAACCGGTAAAAGGCCACGTACTGAATATTGGTCAGGTTGACATCTTCGCGATCGTCATCGCCGGCATAAGACCACCAATGCTGCACTACCGTGCCGAAGATCCAGCCACCCGGCGGACCGACGTGGAACGCCAGCCCCATGGGTCCCGCACTCCATTTGCCGGTACCGAAGATATCCTCGGTGGCTGTATCCAGCATGGTGGTAATGCCGAAGCCAAAAATGTTTGGTGGTTTCGCCATTTCGTTGGTGGCAAAAGCATTCCACAGCACGATGTCACCCATCCCGAATTCATGGTCGAAGTCCACCGAGAGCGGGAGAGTCCCTCCGGGATAATGCGTGGGAGTCCCTTCCGAGACACTCGGCGCATCCCAGTAGTGGATCGGGACAACGGGGCGAAAAATATATTTCCAGTTCTCTGTCAGCTGGAAAGGCATTACCGGCTGCAGTGTCGTGGTGTTGAAGATCTTCTTGTCCTCTCCAAGAAAATCCAGAGCATCACCGTCGTACCACGTCATGTCATTCTGCCCGAACAGCATCCACAATTCCCCGAGGGGATTGTTGATCATCTCGTTGATCTGCGCCTGGGTGTACTGGCCCTCCTTGGAAGAACCACTTGAAGTGCCGTTGCCGGTGTCTCCTGTATCTGCCTGCGCCAGTTGCAGGGAATACGACGTAAGAGACGGCAATTGGTTATTTGCGTTAATCTCGCCTCCGTTCCAAAGAATACTTGTGGCCGAAGACGGGCCTTTTGTATCTGCTGCGGTAGCAACGCCGATTCCCATCAGGCCCGCCACAGTCAATTTAAACAGGTATTTTTTCATTATCAGCTTGTCCTTCCCCTTTCGAATATTCAATCTAGTGCTTCAGGTGGTTAACTTCTGGCCATTACGCGCCAGCACTCTGTTAAAGGATTGCCGCCGGATCCACGGCCGTAGCGACTAGTCCCGGCTTCGGTAGGCTCTCGGCGACATACCCATCCAGCGTCGAAACGCCCGGCTGAAACTGCTGGGATCGTTATAACCGAGGGCCCTGGCGACTGCGGCCATCTTCGCGCCCGGCATGTCGAGCAGGCGGCAGGCCAGTTCGTAACGCGTCTGCTCGACCAGTTCGCTGTAGCTCAGGCCGCTCTCCTTCAACCGGCGCTGCAGGGTGCGTACCGGCATCCCGACGCGACGGGCCGTATTATCGATTGTTGGATAGCGCACGGGCAATTGCTCTTTAATGTATTTCTTGTACACTTCGCATGAACGTCGATCTTGCATGAGAATGTTTCTCATCATTGTTTCGGGGCTTACTTAGTGCAGGTCTGGTACTAGACTTTTAATACAAAGTAAAATGATTTTCTGGCCAATAAATGCCAATTCGGTCTGTCGGGCCGGATTGCACTGGTGAAAAGCAGCGGCTTGATGTATGACGCTGGCACGAAATGTCCAGTATAGTCTGACACAATATGTCATGTTTTTACTGACAGCTGGTCAACCGTGTCGAACACGCTCACCTGTATTGAACTGATAAATAATAGACAGCGGTTCAGGCAACTACGCAAAGGTGATAGAGAAATGAGTCTAGTACCTTGTTACCGCGCAGCACACCTGCGCCCCTACCTTGACTTGCTGCGCGACATCGGTACGCCGCTGGAGCGCGGCTTGCGCCAGGCCAGACTGCCCACACTGTTTGCCGGTGGCGCCGACATCTACCTGCCCCAACTTCCCACGATGGAATTTCTGAAGAGTATGGTCCGGCGAGAAGGCATCGACGAGGTACCATTGCGCGCGCTTGGCAAGCTTCAGTTTTCCGATCTCAGCGAGCAGTTCCTCGCCAGGGCGGGTTGTGCGCCAACCCTGAAAGTCGCCCTTGAGGGCTTCCGCGCCCTGGCGCCTGTTGAGGACCCGCATGTAGAGTTCTGGCTCAGCTACGGAGAAACGACGGTCAAGCTGTGCATGTTGCATAACTTTCCCCTGAACGCTCAGGACCAGTATTTCGAAGACTGGAATGAACTACTGGTAATGATCGCCATCGTCCGGGCGTTCACTGAACCCGACTGGCAACCAACAGCCATGGCATTTCGTTCAACCATTATGCCCGGTCGGTATACCGCGGAACAGTTCCCGAACACACGTTTCCTTAGTGGCCAGCAGGCTGTCTGGATTACCGTGCCACGGGAACTGTTGAGCTTGCCGCTTCGCGCCACACCCGATATCAGTCGATCGCACGCCAGCCTGGGCGCCGCGCCCCCAACCACTATCCATTTAAAAATGAATGTCGGTAGTTCGCTGAAGGCGGTGTTGTCCGCCTACCTGCCTGAGCAAATGCCAGGCATAGAGTTTGCTGCCGAAATTGCCGCGACCAGCGTCCGCACACTGCAGCGGCGCCTGAAGGAAAGTGCCCTGTCCT
>CAJQPV010000187.1 GCA_905480305.1 uncultured Gammaproteobacteria bacterium
CGGCTACCTGCTGCTCTATAACGTGATCTATATCATTCCCTTGCTGCTCATCGTCGGCGTCTTCAGCTTCACCCTTGGCGCCCGTAGACTGAGTGAGCGCAGCGGACGACTGCTGAAACTGCTGGCGGGCCTGATGATGCTGGGGCTGGGACTGGTCCTGGTTATGGCGCCGTCCCTGTTAAACAGCGCAGGGGTCGCCCTGCTATTGCTGTGTGTGGCGCTGTTACTGACATGGATTGCTGCGCGCTTGCTAGCGGATTAAGCTGCCGTAAACCATAAATGGTCGGTGATAAACAGTGATCATGCTGAGAAACATCCTGTCACAGCTGTAACGCGGCAAATGATTCAGGAATAGGCCTGTTTTAAATAACCGTTGATTTTTTTATGTATGCCCTGCGGGGACCTTACAATATCGTGTATCAACTGAAACAGTGGATAGTCTGCGGTGTTAAACAAGCGATGCTGACTCACCATCTCGAGCGTGTGGATACCCTCCCCTTCGACACCACTGGCCTCTTCTCTTGCCAGCATGCACCCCAGTTCATGATGATGTGAATCCTCACTGGTGGCAGTAGTGATCAGGTCCCCCAGACCTGCGAGGTGATAAGGACTACCTGCCTGCCCGCCCATTTTAAGTACAATCTGGTCCAGTTCCCGCAAGGCGGCAACCGAGAGATAGCCGCGCATATTATCGCCGAGGTGTAATTCGTCCGCCATGCCAAATATCATGGCATAGACATTTTTCAGGATCACCGACCAGCTGATGCCGGTAATATCCGAGGTATGCTCAATGTAAAGACGCGTACCCCTAAATAACCCGCGTATCCTGTTATAGGAATCGATTTCATCACAACCCAGTTGTGCGAAGGCGTAACGATCGGCACGGATCTCCTCGGAAATCATAGGGCCGTATAACAGGGAATAGGACTGCTGTAATCCAGGCACCCCGGCAAAGACTTGCGCAGCGGTCTGACCGGCTTCATCCAGGCCCTTGGCAATACTCAAACAGAGACAGGTTTTCTTCAGTAGCGGCGCGATTTGTTCAACGACCTGCCGATGCGGATTCACTGGCAGGCAAAATAACACGATATCCGCCAGGGACGCTGCATCCTCAAGCACCACTGACTGGAAGTTGTCGCGGGGAAATCTCTCCCAGATATCCAGTTGCTGCGATCCTTTGAGAAGGTGCTCCATGGCATGGCCCATTTCACCATAGCCGAGGATTAACACCCTGAACCGTTCTGTCATAACATCACTTTTTTTCCTGTTAACCGAGTAATACATAAACAGTGGAGGGTACGAATAAATCAATGACATATTATTTTTGTACCAGGGTGAGTCCCCGATAGAACAACATCAAGGCCTTCTATGTCCTGGCCGTTTTTTATCGAACAACTTCGGCAAAAGTCTGTGCCCGGGCGATGAGCTGATCTACGGTAATACTTAAAGGCGACCATCGTCATAAATCGACGCCATCAAAAACACTCGACATCAGTTTCATTCACAATATGCAGGTGTGTCTTTTCATCGCTATATCCTGAATCATCGAAAGCCTGTTCAGCCAAACTGCGTAGTCCATCCGGGTATGAAGCCACAAGCACCAGCCTGAATCGATTAAACCCCTTTTTATCACGCTCCTCAACACCCCGCTGCAGCGCCGAATGAATAACACCCTGGATGCTGGATGTAGCGTTCATATTTATGATGTAGATCAACAAGCGATCACCAACAGTGACTTTTCTTGCAGATATGCCAGCGCCTTGAATCTGGTAGTCGATGTTATTAAACACTTCATCCGGACATGAACAGCCGAGTATTTCCTGAACAAAGCGCTTGATTTCCGGATATGTTTGTATGGTCATCTCATACGGACATCATTTTCCGGTGCTCTGTAATGTCCCGTCCAGGTTTAGTTCGCAGGCCAGCGTCTCCACCGCCACTCCATTCATGACCTTTATTGTTAGCCTATTCTCAGCAAGTTTCTCGATACCTTCATACTGGGTTCCCGGCGGAAGTGAGGCCCGGCGGCTCTCAAAGCATTCAAGTCCCAGCCGGGGATCGATATCCGGGGCGCTGTGCTGTTGATCACAAGAGCAAAGAAGCGCCGTCAGGACGAGGAAGAAAATTGTAGTGAGGATTCGCATACCCGGATGCTACTATTAGTCATCATTAAATATCAAATTGATTTATTTCCAACCTGAAAGCATGAACCGCGCGTCTCAAATACCGATATTCCACCGCTGTGTATTGATGTTGGTTTTTATCGCCTTTGGCTTCGAACAGGCTTTTGCCGAAAGCGAACAGGTAAAACCGCTCAATGATGCAAAGCCGCTGTGGGAGGCCGGTATCGGAGGCTTTGCGGGTTCAATACCCGACTATCCTGCGGCCGGACAAAATACTTCTCGTGCCCTGGCCCTTCCCTACCTGATCTACCGTGGCGACATCTTGCGTGTAGGCGGCGAAGAGAACCGGGGTGCGATAAGCGGTCGCTTTATTAAAAACGACTGGTTTGAGCTCGATCTCAGTCTTAGCGCTGCTTTTCCCGTCGATTCCGACAACAACCGTGCCCGCCGCGATATGCCGGATCTGGATTTTCTGTTCGGCATCGGCCCTCAATTGATATTCAAGCTGGTCAACGAACCCGGCCACAGGAAGCTGAATTTCAATCTACAGCTACGTTCGATTTTCTCGACGGATTTTTCATCCATTAACCATCGTGGTTACGTTTTCGACCCGGAATTCAATTACACCCACGAACATGTGACCGACCTGGACCTTAAAGTATTCACCAGCGTGGGGCCAATATTCGCCACTGAAAAACTGATGGACTATTTCTATGAAGTTAAAGATCAATACGTTACACCTTCACGCCAGGCCTACGATGCCGATGCAGGTTATCTCGGCTCCAATATTACCCTTGGCGTCTCAAAGCGATTCAACAACCGCTTTCGCCTGATATTTGGCACCCGGATTGGCCTCCATCACGGCGCCACCAACGACGATAGCCCCTTGTTCAGGGAAAAACTGAACCTCGGCGTTTTTACGGCATTCACCTGGTCCTTTAAACAGAGTGAACTTCCA
>CAJQPV010000188.1 GCA_905480305.1 uncultured Gammaproteobacteria bacterium
CGCCGGGCTGTCGCGCGCAATTCCGGCGATCGCCGAGGTCAAGGATTATGTCGACGCCAGCGACGGCGTCGTGCTCGCCGGGCTGGAGCACATGGATGAGCGCTACGTGAAGGCGGTGCGTTACGCGACCAAGACACCGGGGCGTGAACGCCCGCGCATGGTATTGCTCGCCGATATCGCCGGCGAGGACGAGGCGAGTGTCGCACAGGTCGCATCACATCTGGTGGCGATCGTGAACGCGCGGGACGGTGAAGGATTTATCGCGGTCAGCCCGGAGGCGCGCCGCCGTTTCTGGCTCGACCGCTCACGCACCGCGGCGATCTCGGCACACACCAATGCATTCAAGATCAACGAAGACGTGGTGATCCCGTTGCACCGGCTGGTCGAATACAACACCGGTATCGAGCGCATCAACATCGAGCAGTCGATCACCAACAAGATCGAGAGCATCGACGCATTCAGCGTACATCTTGCCGGTGAGCTAAAGGAGTTGCGCCCGGCCGGTGACTACGAGAGCAGCGATGAAAGCAGCGCGATTTTCCAGGCCAAGCTCGATCTCGCGCATGAACATATGGCGCGCGTGCGCGCGCGCTGGTCGCGCCTGCTGGAGTGCATGGACGATACCGCGAGCACGCACAGCGATATTCTCAGCGATGCTGAGCAGGCCTCGATCCGTGCCGATGACCGCCTGCTGGACCTGATGCTGCGCCGCGACGTGCGCGTGTCCTATCGCAATGAGATCAAGCAGCGCCTGCGTGAAATCTTCCGCGGCCAGGAGCTGGAGCCGCTGCGCAATGCACTGCGCGCGCAACACGTCGCGCTGAAGAATCACCGCCTGTTCGTCGCGCTGCACATGCACGCCGGTGACGGCAATGTGCACACCAATATTCCGGTGCACTCGGATGATTACCGCATGCTGCACGAGGCCGACCGCGTGGTCGACCGTATTATGGCGCTCGCCATCGACCTCGGCGGCGTCATTTCCGGCGAGCACGGCATCGGCCTGACCAAAATCGGCTACCTTGGCGTCGACAAGATCGACGCCTTCGTGAAGTACAAGCAGCAGGTCGATCCGAACGGGCATTTTAACAAGGGCAAGCTGATGCCCGGTTCGGGACTCGGCAACGCGTACACGCCGTCACTGGCGCTGGTGCAGCAGGAAGCGCTGATCCTGGAGCAGAGCGAACTCGGCCTGCTGAACGACGATATCAAGCACTGCCTGCGCTGCGGCAAGTGCAAGCCGGTGTGTATGACACACGTACCACGCGCGAACCTGTCGTATTCGCCGCGCAACAAGATTCTCGCTACCGGACTGATCATCGAGGCCTTCCTGTACGAGGAGCAGACCCGTCGTGGCATCTCGGTGCGCCATTTTGGCGATCTCAACGACGTCGCCGACCACTGTACCGTGTGCCACAAGTGTCACAACCCGTGCCCGGTGAACATCGACTTCGGTGATGTCACTATGCGTATGCGCAAGATACTGAAACAGCGCGGGCAGAAACATTTCAACCTTGGCAGTTGGGCGGCGATGCTGTTCCTGAACGTGAAACAGCCGGGCACGATCCGGGTGCTGCGTATCGGCATGGCACAGCTCGGTTTTGCCGGCATCAACATCGCGCACACGCTGGCGAAACGCACCGGCCTGCTCGGTCGCGGCAACCGTGTACCGCCGTCGACCACCGGACACACCGCGGTGAGTCAACAACTGGTCAACCTGGTACGCAAACCGATGCGCGCGCACGTGCCGTCGAAGCCGCTGCGCGCACTGCTCGGCGCCGAAGACGCTACCCAGGTCGTGATCGTGCGCGACCCGGAGAAAACCACGGACGAATCCGATGCGGTGTTCTATTTTCCGGGCTGCGGTTCGGAACGCCTGTTCAGCCAGATTGGGCTGGCGACGCTGGCGATGTTGTACCAGAACGGCGCGAAAACCGTATTGCCGCCGGGTTATCTGTGCTGCGGCTACCCGCAGAACGCTGCCGGTGACGCCGACAAGGGCCAGGCGATCACGACCGAGAACCGCGTGCTGTTTCATCGTGTCGCGAACACACTGAACTACCTCGACATCAAGACCGTCATCGTCAGTTGTGGCACCTGCATGGATCAGCTGCTGAAATACGAATTTGACAGAATATTCCCCGGCTGCCGCCTGCTCGACATCCACGAATACCTGATGGAGCAGGGTATCAGCCTGCAGGGTGAAAACAGCACACGCTACCTGTACCACGATCCCTGTCACACGCCGATGAAGTCCTACAACCCGCTGAAAGTTGCTTCGTCATTGCTCGGCCAGGAGGTACTGCCGTCGGACCGCTGCTGCGGCGAGTCCGGCACGCTGGGCACCGCGCGCCCGGACATCGCCGAGCAGTTGCGCTACAGCAAGCGGCAGGATCTACAGCAGGGTCTGCTGCAACTCACCGGCGAGAATGTAACCACGCAAGGCAAGGTTAAGCTGCTGACCTCGTGCCCGGCCTGCCAGCAGGGCCTTTCACGCTACACAGACGACACAGGCCTGGAGACCGACTACATCGTGGTGGAACTGTGCAACCATAA
>CAJQPV010000189.1 GCA_905480305.1 uncultured Gammaproteobacteria bacterium
AACAAAATCAAATTCACTGCGTGATACAGCTTGATTTAACAAACTGTTGATCTCAAAAGGTACTAATATGAAAGTATGGCCCGGTATTGCTTCAGTCAAGTAATCAGCCGTTGGCTGCCAGCGCTTGATCGCAAGCTCAGCGCCCCGGTTCGCACGTAGGCCAATTTTGATTACCTCCCCACTGACGGCATTGGAAAATATTATCAGGCCTAAGCTAGCAATTATTACCGCGAAGATTTCTTTTGCTTTCACTGAAAATCCAAATATTATTTGTAACTTAATAAATATGGGTACTTAAGACCAAAACAGCAGCCTTGTCGAACTTATAGCGCGATGCGTGGTTTGGAGAACTAAAAACAAGAATATTGTCTGTCGACCTACAGTACCATCTGTGCAGAATGTTACCAAAATCGATGCAATTGACTCTGCCTGTACCTGCTTCACTTATACTAACAATATATCAGGTTTACTTAACCTGTCTGAAGTATCAGTGCGTCAAGAATTGTCAGACAGACACCCGCAACGAGTATTTCACCAAACGCTAAAGGTCGTCTTTGGGTCGACTCCGGTCCTTTAGAGAAAACTTATTTAGAATCAGTCCCTACGACTGAGTTCGGGGCAACTACGGACATACGCTGGACACCAGGGCATGAACATTTAATTGGTCCTGTTCTTCTCAGCTCTCCAAGGAACTGTTTTGTATCGGCCAACCGGAAGACTATGCCGCTGTTTTTCGCCTGACCATGCCAACCAGACCTATCAGATCAGAAGACACAGGCTTTATCCGAACTGTAAGTCTGGGGTATATATAGAAAAAGAATTTATAGAGATAATTACCTATGGTAATCAGACAGGTGCATTACCGCTGAGTGTGATCTTCTGGCTGTCGCAGCCCGGTGTTCGCGTGCTTCCATCCCAGCAAATACCCGTCCAGCACCCAGTAATTATCGCGGTTTTTGATGAACATAATTTTTCTTGCATAGTCATCGGGCCAGGATTCGTTGTTGAAGTTCTGTTCACTCACCTCGACAAGGCCGTTATTAATATCCAGGCCGGTGACCACAGCGACATGGCCGGTACCATTAAACGCTTTTGCATAAACCAGTAAATCCCCCACCTCGGGAGCCTGCATTGAACCATTAAGATGGGTTTCCAGTGGAATCTGCTTGTTCGTTTTCACGTCGGTCAGGAAATCGATCTTGTCCCAGATGTCTGCTGCGATATCGACATCGCCGTAGACTGCCCCGGCGTTGATCAGCAGCCAGCGCCGGGCATACTCGACGCATTGCCATTTGATCCCGGTGTAGGAGCCCTTCCATTTGTTGGGTTCAAAGATCACACAATCGGACTGGCAGTTGGAATAGGCCTCGATTCCTCGCGGTGATTTACCCAGCACCTCGCCGTAGGGCGAGTTGCACCCGGACTGGCATGCAGCAGGTTTTTCCTTATTCACATTTTCCGCGAAGGCGCTGCTAACAACAGGTGCAAGCAGAACGAGGAGAAGCAGATTGTGCAATCTACTGGAGGATATGTGCATCATGTTGTCCCTTGTCGTTGTTACTCAACGAACCGGTAATCGGCGCTTATGAGCAAACAGCGAACAAATCTGGCGCTGCATGAGATTGCCGTGCTGCGCTTGTAATAACGAGAATATAGTAATTAATCAGGGTTTCCCGGGTATTTTTAAACATCATAGACGAAGAGTACAGAAAAAGTCCGGGGTCAGTCGATGGCTGCCTGTCTGACTGTCTGCCTCGGTCCCCGAGTGTCTGTAAACAGTAGCCAGGTCAACCGGTCGACACAAGCCCTTGCCGCAACAAGGTAAAAGCTGGAGAGTATGCAGACAGAGCAAAGAAAGCGCACAGGTTTTAATGTGTTATAGAAGATGACTGTGGAGCCGTTGGCTATTATTGACAGCGCAAGCATTACATTGATACTGGGCTTACACGATGAAAACTTATTACCACGCAAACAGACTGATCCTGCTGATGGTGTTGGTCAGTTACCGGTTCCGGGGTGCATTGCGCGACCGCGGTGAGCGTGCTGCATGAACGGGAAATCATCCTCGGCTGCTTCCACACCAAATCCCTTGCCTGCACCCCATGCCCGGCCGGCCGGGGAGATACTTGCCGGCTTGCACAGCTCGCCGAAGGGTCTGAGCCAAGCGGAAGCGACTGCCCGTCTGCAACGCTATGGTCGCAACGCCCTGCCGGTGGCTGAACCACCGGGCATTATCCGCGTCTGCCTGCATCAATTCGCCAGCCCGCTCATCTACGTGCTGGTAGCGGCGGCACTGGTCTCGCTGGTCATTCGAGAATGGTCCGATGCCGTGTTTATCTGTGCGGTCCTGTTGTTGAACGCCATTATCGGCACCGCCCAGGAATACTCGGCGCAACGTGCTGCGATGGCCCTGCAACAGCTGGTCACCACGTGCAGCCGGGTCCTGCGCGAGGGCGACACTTATGAACTCGATGCGGAAGAACTGGTACCCGGAGATATCGTATTGCTGGAATCGGGTGAGCGCGTCCCGGCCGACATACGGCTGCTTGCCAGTCATGACCTGGAGGTGGACGAATCCCTGCTGACCGGCGAATCCGCTGCGGTCTTCAAGCAGGCTGACAAACAGCTACCGGAGGACAGTGCGCTTGGCGACCGGGTCAACATGGCCTTTGCCGGGACACTCGTCAGCCGGGGGCGCGGCCGTGGCGTGGTAACGGATACAGCGCTAGACACGGAGCTTGGACATATCGCCTCCGCCGTGCTCGGTAAGCCGCTTACCAAGGCCCCGCTGCTGGTGCGGATGGAACGGTTTACCAACCGCGTTGCCATCCTGGTCGGCGTGGCCGCCTTGCTGATGGCTGCTATCGCAATGGCTCGCGGTATGCCACTGGACGAAATCTTCCTGCTTGCCGTGGCACTGGCCGTGTCGGCGATACCGGAAGGCTTGCCGGTCGCGCTCACGGTGGCGCTGGCCATCAGCATGCGGCGCATGGCGCGACGGCATGTCATTGTGCGACGACTACTGGCAGTGGAGGCGCTCGGCTCCTGTACCGTTATAGCCACTGACAAGACCGGCACCCTGACCGTCAACCAGCTTACGGCGCGCAAAATTGTTTTTGCTGGCCATGAGCCCTGGGAGGTCACCGGCAATAGCCTGGAACCAACAGGCAGTATCCTTACCTCACGCGGCACCCCGCTGCCAGAGGAAGAAGCCTTGCTTTGCCGCTTATGCCAGACGGCTGTGCTGGCCAACGAGGGGATTCTTGCGCATCGTGATGAAGGCTGGACACAACACGGGGATGCCGTCGATGTTGCCTTGCTGGTGATGGCACACAAGGCCGGGGTAACACAGGTGGAATCTGTCAATGCCATGCCGGAGATTGCGACCATTCCGTTTGAATCGGAGCGCCTGTTCTCGGCGAGTCTGAATAACAATGATGAGGGTCAGCAGGCCTTTGCCAAGGGCGCACTGGAACAACTGCTGCCGATGTGCAGCACCATGGCGACACCCGCAGGCCCGGTAGCGCTGGAGCGTTCCGTGGTGGAACAGCAGGCGCAGGAGTTGGCTGGCCAGGGCTACCGCGTGCTGGCCCTGGCGGCCGGTAGTATCGAACTCGGGCCGCAGCAAGTGTTCTCCGAAGAACACCTCGGGCACTTGACGTTGATCGGACTGGTTGGCCTGATCGACCCGCTGCGACCCGAGTCGAAGGATGCCGTAGCGGGTTGTCGGGCAGCCGGCATCCGGGTAGCGATGCTAACCGGCGACCACCCGGCAACCGCCTTTGCCATTGCAAGCGAACTGGAGCTGGTGACCAGCCCTGCGGAGGTAGTCACCGGGCCGGAACTCAAGCAGGCGACAGATGCGAGCAGCATGGACCGGTTGACCGAAGGGGCACGGGTATTTGCTCGTGTGGAGCCGCAGCAGAAACTCGAAATTGTCCAGTCGCTGCAGCGCAACGGACACTTCGTCGCCGTCAGCGGCGACGGCGCCAACGATGCGCCGGCATTGCGTGCCGCCCAGGTCGGCGTTGCAATGGGCATTAGCGGCACCGACGTGGCCCGCGAGACTGCGGACCTGATACTCACCGATGACAATTTTGCCTCGATCGTGGCCGGCGTCGAAGAGGGACGCATTGCCTACGCCAATGTGCGCAAGGTAATTTTTCTGCTGGTCTCGACCGGGGCAGCGGAGCTGGTGCTGTTTACCCTGGCACTGCTGGCCGGCCTGCCGCTGCCGCTACTGGCGGTACAACTGCTGTGGCTGAACCTGGTGACCAACGGCATCCAGGACGTGGCGCTGGCATTCGAGCCGGGCGAAGGTAACGAGTTGCGTTGCCCACCGCGACCGCCGCAGGAAGCGATCTTTAACCGGCTGATGATCGAACGCGTCGTCCTGTCGGCGCTGGTAATCGGCAGCGTTGCCTTTCTGCTGTTCCAGTGGCTACTGGAACGCGGCTTCTCGCTGGACGAGGCACGCAACGGGACCTTGATGCTGATGGTGCTATTCGAAAACATCCATGTCTTCAACAGCCGCTCAGAGAGCCTGTCGATATTCCGGCATAACCCGTTGCGCAACCCGCTGCTGCTATTCGGGACACTGGCAGCACAGCTGATTCATATCGGTGCCATGTATACCCCATGGATCAGCGAAGTCCTGGATATTCAGCCGATTACACCGCAACACTGGATGGAACTGCTGGGCATGGCGCTGACCGTGCTGGTCGCCATGGAACTGCACAAGACTATCCGGCGGATGCTGACGCACTGAGCCGTCGTTGTTTCCGGGTAGCTGCCTGCTTTCAGCAACGCGACAAGCAGGACGCACGATGGCAGTTAGCAGCTCTTGTTAAGTTGTCTATTGAGAAATTTCAACCAACCGGTTTCCTGCTTTTCAGGCGATCAGGCATGCCAGAATGGCGGCTCTTATCTACGTAGATTCCCGTATAACGCACGATTATTTAACACAATACTTTATCTATTTTGACTGAAATCAATTTCTCACTTGCTGCATGGTGTTATTAGTAACTACTAAGCAAAATCGACAGACAATATTTTAGTAAGCAGCATAACCATGGAGGCTGGCCATGAATAATATTGAACACCCGCATCTCGCCTTTCTGTTGAGCTTGTCATTGCTTTTTCCTGGCTGGGCAGCTGCAGATTTTACTTATGATGGACTGGTCGTATTCGGGGATAGCTTGTCCGATTCAGGCAACAAGTATGTCGTGACAGGGCTGTCCAATACACCGCCGTATGATCTGCTGGACCCGTTCCTTGTCCCCGATGGCCCTTACACGAAGGGGGGACTCCATCACAGCAACGGGAAGACCTGGGTGGAACAGTACGCGAAACCACTGGACCTGGGTGACCTGGTGCGTCCGGCACTGCGTAACCCTGGTAAAGCGACCAACTATGCCTATGGAGGCGCACGTGCACGT
>CAJQPV010000190.1 GCA_905480305.1 uncultured Gammaproteobacteria bacterium
GAACTTTACCGACATCGAGACAGAGACGGCACGTGGGCGTCCCCGGCCTGAAGATGACAAGTATGCACGCCAACAGGCGCTCTCTGATCCGGTATACGCAGTGTGGGCGCGTGCGAGCGGCTAAAGACTGTTAACTTCGTCTAAACCTGACCCTGTAATGCCTGCTTGAGTAAAATCCCCATCAATCCGGGTGCTGCCCCCAGGTAGGGTGCCAGCACTATATCCACCTGCGGTGATTCCTGGCGCACAAGCTCAATCTCGGCAGGGATATCTTTTACAACATGTCGACCCGCCGATAAAAAATACGGCATTACGGTTACCTGCTCTGCACCGGCACGAATTGCGTTGCGTATGCCATCCGGTATCGAAGGCTCTGCCAGCTCCAGAAAGGCACACTCAACCTGCGCATAGGCATCACCGCTTTGTTCGCGAAGACACGCAGTTAAATCACGCACCTCATCATTGGATTCCTCGCGTCGACTACCATGCGCAACAACTAACAGTGATTTCATTTTTGATACATACCTTTTGATAGAAAAATACCCGGCCAATATAGCATTTCCGGCACTGAAAATTACCTTCTCGTCGAAAAGGACAAAACCTGCAAGATAAAACTATTGCTCATTTCTGTGTGCGCAACCGATACACAGGCTTGCTGCAGGATCCAGCGCCAGGCGTTCGGGTGCAACCGGCTCATCACAGGACAGGCAAAAGCCGTAATCACCGTTATCAATACGCCGCAACGCCGATGCTATCTTCTGTAACTGCAGTTGCCGCCGACGGCCGGCTTCCTGTGACATCGCCTGCCCTTGCAAGGCATCCATCCTGGACAAGCGGCCGACCGCTGTCTGGTCAAGCTCCACCACCCCGGACGCCTCGTCAGCGCTTGCCTTCAGACCCTGCAACTCCTGCTGCAGCTGCAACAGGCGGGCCTTGATAACGCTGATTTCATCCTTATCAAACATATATTGGCGTCCCCTGTGCCGCCCCGGCCTGCTGCCACGACGGAATATATAGCTTCAAACGGCGTTAGCGGTATAATTGCCGGCTTTTCACGGCCTTGCCGCCATTGCGGATAAATAAACCATTATGATCAGTAAGTTGCGAAATATCGCCATTATCGCGCACGTCGACCATGGCAAAACCACCCTCGTTGACCAGCTTCTCAGCCAGTCCGGCACCCTCGGTGACCGGGCCGCTGCGCCGGAACGGGTCATGGATTCCAACGAGCTGGAAAAAGAACGTGGCATCACGATTCTATCGAAGAACACCGCTATCCGCTGGAAAGATTATCGCATCAACATCGTCGACACCCCCGGGCATGCCGACTTCGGTGGCGAAGTGGAACGCGTACTGTCGATGGTGGACTGCGTATTGCTACTGGTTGATGCCGTCGAAGGCCCGATGCCACAAACACGTTTTGTCACCCAGAAGGCATTCGACCTCGGCTTGAAACCGATTGTCGTCATCAACAAGATTGACCGTCCGGGTTCACGGCCTCACTGGGTACTCGACCAGACGTTTGAATTATTTGACCGTCTCGGAGCAACCGATGAACAGCTCGACTTCCCGGTCATCTATGCATCGGCACTGCAGGGCTATGCCGGGCTAGAGGCCGACCAGCTCGCTGAAGACATGTCACCGCTGTTTGACGCTATTATTGAACATGTTGCACCACCAGAGGTTGATCTGGATGCACCGTTCCAGATGCAGGTCATCACACTCGACTACAACAGTTATGTCGGTGTTATTGGTATCGGTCGTATCAAGCGCGGCAAACTGAAAACCAATATGCCCGTCACCCTGATCGACCCGGAGGGCAAACAGCGCAATGTCCGGGTTGGACTGGTGTATGGTTTTCATGGACTGGATCGTATCGAGGTTGCGGAAGCACAGGCGGGTGACATTATTGCCTTTTCCGGCATTGAAAAACTCAACATCTCTGACACGCTCTGCGACCCGGCCAATGTCGAGGCGCTACCGCAGCTGAGCGTTGACGAGCCCACTGTCAGCATGACCTTTCAGGTCAACAACTCCCCGTTTGCCGGCAAGGATGGCAAGTACGTCACTTCAAGAAATATTAGTGAACGCCTTGAGCGCGAGTTGATTCACAACGTCGCACTGCGGGTTGACAACACCGGTGATCCTGACAAATTCAAGGTCTCGGGTCGCGGCGAACTGCACCTCGCCATTCTGATTGAAACCATGCGACGCGAGGGTTTCGAGATGGGGGTATCGCGGCCGGAAGTCATTATTCGGGAGATTGATGGCGAACAGCAGGAACCCTATGAACAGGTCACTGTTGATGTTGAGGACCAGCACCAGGGCACCATCATGGAAAAACTCGGCGAGCGTGGCGGCGAACTCACCGACATGGTTCCTGACGGCAAGGGACGTGTCCGACTCGACTACCTCATGCCGGCACGTGGCCTGATTGGTTTTCGCACCGAGTTTCTTACCGGCACCCAGGGAAGTGGTCTAATTTACAGCGTCTTCTCTCACTATGGGCCGATCAAGTCGGGTGATTACGGTCAACGCGTTAACGGTGTTCTGATTGCCAACGGTAACGGCAAGGCACTCGGCTACGCCCTGTTCAACCTGCAGGAACGCGGACGTTTGTTTATCGGTCATGGCGAGGAAGTTTACGAAGGCGGCCTGATCGGCATTCATACACGGAATAATGACCTGGTCGTAAATCCGTTAAAGGGTAAACAACTGAATAACATCCGTGCAGCCGGTACTGATGAAAACATTGTGCTGTCTCCACCGATCCGCATGAGTCTGGAACAGGCACTGGAATTTATTGACGACGATGAACTGGTTGAAGTAACACCACACCATATACGGCTGCGCAAAAAACTGCTGCTGGAGCATGAACGCAAGCGTTCGTCGCGCTCTGCCACTGCCTGAGCAAAAACTCTCCTCTGGCTGTTGCGCCGTGAAACCCGGTCAGCAGGCATCTGCCTGCTGAGTAGACCCACATCTTGTATGGTATTAATAACCACATACAAAATGTGGTGTATTAGTATTTTATTAATAAATTACATGGGGTTATAAATTATTTCATTGACTTTTGTGTGGTAATTATCTAACGTTCAAGCCACTGGAGACTGCACGGCAAGGATGTGAAAAGACTCCAGATGAACGCCTCGCCAGAGGTGATTACAACCAGAGTTGGAGGAGTAGACAGCATGCACAAAACAGATATGGTTATGCATATTGACAATTACCTCGGGGAAAACACCCGCCGCACCATCGAAAAGGCCATTACCGCTACCAGGGGAGTCTTGCACGCACACTTCAATGAAAAACGACCGCACCTGATGCTCGTTTCATATGACACGGAACGCACATCATCATTTGAAGTCCTCGCGCACATGACGAAGCAGCAGGTCCGCGCTGAACGAGTCGGTTAAAAGCATCACCAAAGAAAAACGTTACAAGCTTGCACTTTTCCAATAGCGACTTCTGGTCGCTGTTTTTTTGTCTGCAGGAAACAGGCGTGACTGGCAATTACAACGACAATGCCTGTTTAACGGCACCTGCAACCTCGGCCAGCGCCTCGGCCGAATATTCCCTGGCAGGCACCCTGCCCCATACCGGCCCCGGCCACGCGACATCAGAGTGATAGCGTACGACATGATGGACATGACATTGTGGCACGACATTCCCGAGCGACGCGATGTTGAGTTTGTCAGGAGAAAACACCGATTCCAGTGCATGCGACAGCCTCACTGACTCGTGCATCAACTGCAGCTGGTCTGCCTCGTTAAGGTGATGTATTTCCGTGATGTCTTCACGATCAGGCACCAGGATGCACCAGGGGTAATTGGCATCCCGCATCAACAATACGTGACACAGCTCCAGCCTGCCCAGGACCAGGCAATCAGCTTCAAGTTGTGAATGCAGCGCGGCCAACAGACTCTCTAGGCAGGCACTGCTTCGGCAGCCAGCGGCTCACTGTCAGCTGGCTGATCGGCAACTGCCGCTGCCAGCGGCTTGGCCGGCGCATCTTCCGGAAGATCTTCGCCGCCCAGTGCGTCCAGCAGCTTCGGCAAAAACTCTGCCAGTTCCAGCGCCATCAGGGAAAAATCCAGGTCGAATCGGCTCACGGCATCATCGGCCTCGGCCTCGCTTTCGGCTTCCTTGATAATGTCTTCAAAACGCAAGCGCTTGATGGACATATCCTCGTGCAGGACAAACGCCAGGCGCTCATTCCACTGCAGCGCCAGCTTGACTGCAAACTTGCCGTTTTTTATATGGTTACGGACTTCACCCGCTTCCAGATCCTGGTGTTTGCAGCTGATCACGCCGCCTTCCGGATCCGGGTGTTTTAACTCGCAATCACCGCCCAGCGCATAGTCTCGCGGCAGGGACTCACCGTTTAGCCAGCGTGTCATACGGGCTGACAGCGACTGCTTTGTTTTCACCGGCGTTGCCGGGAAACGCCCCAGTGTATTGCGCAGCTGGCTAATCAGGGCTTCGGCTTTTGCCGGAGAGGCACTGTCCACAATCAGCAGCTTGTTGCGCACGTCTATATAGGCAAACTGGTTAGTGATGCGTGACAGGGCCCGCGGCAACAGGTCGACAATAATTTCTTCCTTCATGCGCATCTTTTCACGACGGTAGAGTTCACGCGCCTCGGCCACCTCGATGCTGGCGACCTTGTCATCCAGCAACTGTTTTACAACACCCGAGGGGATGATCTTCTCTTCCTTGCGGGCACAGATCATGATGTAGCCGTTGGCGGCATGAATCAGTTGCTGACCATGACGTCCCAGCGGCGCTGTCCAGCCATAAGTCAGCATATCCATGCTGTTACAGCCCTTGAATTCGTCGGCACGCAGGCGTTCCTCGAACGCTTCCGGTGTCAAATCAAACGGTTGGCCCAGACGGTACAGCTGAAGATTTTTGAACCACATATTGGATGTCACCTCCTGAAGAAGGCGACCAATTATGAGCAAAGATCAGGTCGTCTGCCAGCCTTTTTTGATCGGTATTGCTCCAATCCCACCCTCCTCTCCCTGGCCCTCTGTGCAACTGCTCCATGCGTCGCCTAAAGCGCCTACTGTCGGTGCTCTACCACCGATATCCATGCCGGCGTCCCGGAGAGAGTGCGGATGTTTTGGTCAGACAATATAGATGCTTCGTGTACGTGAATAC
>CAJQPV010000191.1 GCA_905480305.1 uncultured Gammaproteobacteria bacterium
ATACATACAAACGTCACTTTGGAAAATCAGTTAAGCATCACTAGAGAACATCGCATGTCCCTCAACGCCACATTACCATGGCGTCTTTATTAGCGTTCCGCCGCGCAGATAATCATTCGAAGCCATCCTGGCCACACCTGACCGGGCACGCCAGGCTCACTCCCTCGCGCTTGGCCTTCCACCCGGATCGGCATGTTTTCTTTTGCCAGTAACAACGGAGGTTTCCCACGATTCGTCACCATTAAACGATTCGTTGACGAGTGATAAAAAGGGCGTATATTTTTTCCTACACTCCAAGACGCTAACTCCTACTGACCAATCCAGGCAATGACCACTCACGAACACACCTCCATCTGGAGGGAATCATTACAGCGTCTGCTGCAGGACTGGCAACAGGTCTTTACCCTGCACCTTGCCTATACGGCACTGGGTATTATCCTGTTCACGCCGCTGGTCGCCCTCATCAGCCGGCTGCTACTCGGCCTTTCCGACCAGCCGGCACTCGCCGATCAGGACATCGCCTGGTTTTTGTTATCTCCAGCCGGGATAGCCGCGCTGGTCTTTCTGGCTGGCCTGACGATCGCGATCATCGGCTTTGAGCAGGCCTCCCTGATGACCATGGGGACCGGTCATGCACAGGGCTCGCACATTGGCACCTCCTCTGCACTGCACTTTACGGCGCTACGCGCATACAGCATCTTCGTCTTTGCCGTCAGGCTGGTAGTACGCGTGTTACTGCTAACACTCCCCTTTGTTGCCGCCAGTGGCGCAATCGCCTGGTTCCTGCTCTCTACGTATGACATCAACTACTACCTGGCGGAACAGCCTGCAGAATTCTGGATTGCCGCCGTCATGATCGGACTGTTGTTGCTGGCCATGCTACTGATTCTGGTCAGCAAACTACTTGCCTGGTCAATGGCGTTACCACTGGTATTGTTTGCCGGTATCGTGCCGGCGAAGTCATTCGCCAGGAGTGAACGCCTCACTCGGGGGCACAAACGTCAGCTGTTGAAGACACTCGCCATCTGGGCGCTACTGGTATTCATCTTCAGCACGCTCGTATTGGGCATCGTACAGCTGCTCGGCTCGTGGCTGGCACCGAAGTTCTTCGACTCAATTGACTGGCTGGTGCCAGTGCTGGGTGGCCTCGTGGCACTCTGGATGCTCGGTAATTTCGTGGTCACGGTTTTTGCAGCGGGCAGCCTTGGCTACACACTGGCTGGATTCTATCAGCAGTATTGCGCAACCGAAGTGCATACCGATCTCGGCGCCATGACACGAGAACAGCCAGCCCGCGGTTGGCGCCTGTCTGCACCGCTGCTCACATTGATGCTGGCCGCTGCCGTCGTTAGCGCCATACTGGTTGGCAACTGGTTAGTCGACGGCATTCAGATAAAGGATACGGTCACCGTAGTGGCACATCGCGGTGCTGCCGGCAGGGCACCTGAGAACACCCTCGCCTCGATTCGGGCGGCTATAGAGGATGCCAGCGACTGGGTGGAAATTGATGTACAGGAAACCGTGGATGGCGAAGTAGTGGTTATTCATGACAGCGACTTCATGAAACTCGCTGGCGTCGACCTCAAGGTCTGGGATGGTACCCTGGAACAGATCCGCGACATTGATATCGGCAGCTGGTTTGATCCGCAATTTTCTGCAGAACGCGTGCCCACTCTGGCCGAAGTACTGGAAGAGGCCAAAGGCAAGGCGCGAGTGGTCATTGAGCTCAAGTATTACGGCCATGACCAGCAGCTGGAACAACGCGTGGTGGATATCGTGGAACAGCTGGGCATGACAGATGAAGTTGCCATAATGTCACTCAAGTACGAAGGAGTGCAAAAGATCCGCGCGCTGCGCCCGGACTGGACCATCGGCCTGCTGTCAGCCAAGGCAATTGGCGACCTTAGCAGTCTCGATGTCGATTTTCTTGCCGTCGCCATGGGCATGGCAAGCCCGGGGTTTGTACGCCGCAGCCATGAGCAGGGCAAACAGGTATTCGTCTGGACAGTGAACGATGCGGTATCGCTGTCTCGAATGATGTCACTGGGCGTGGACGGCGTTATTAGCGATGAACCGGCGCTGGCACGCGAGGTCATTGCAGACCGCGCCGGCCTCAACTCCGCCGAACGCCTGCTAATGCACACGGCAATCCTGTTTGGAAAACCTGAACCACAACGACACTACCGCGATGAATCACCGTAACACTCGCAACGCGCTCATCCTTGTCTGTACCCTGCTGCCGGCATGTAGCGACTCAAGCGAGGAGTCTCAACCGAGCGCCAGCGTAGATCGGCTTGAGCGGCAACTCGAACTGCGCCACCACGCGGACCTGCTTGCACGTATTGTGCTGCCGGACAGTACCCTGGCAGCTTTCACCACAGACGGTTGCAGCGGTGGCCTGTCAATCGGCTGGGAATACCTTGCTGAAGAAATTGAAGATGTCCGCAATTACCACGGAATACGGCCGCCCTGGGAGGACTGTTGTATCAAGCATGACCGTCTCTACCATGGGGGTGCGCCTGTCGACGCTAGCGCAGAGGAAAGTTTCGAGGCCCGCAAGCAAGCGGATCTCGCCCTGCTCGCCTGCGTCATGGAGACAGGTAACACGCGGGCAACGGAGCTGACGATCGAGTACGGCGTTTCAACCGAGACCGTGCAGACACTGTATGCAGCGATTGCCGATCTGATGTACCGTGTGGTGCGGCTCGGTGGTGTGCCCTGCTCCAGCCTTCCATGGCGATGGGGCTACGGCTGGCCGCAGTGCGGTTAGAATCCGGAACATCAACGCGCCGCCACTTGCAGACCCGGAAATTCGGTTCGGTGGTGGTTCGGTATTCGGTTTCCTGAAACCCTTGCGCTGCTTCGACTTACCCGCAACCCGTTCGGAATCTCCCGCCCCCGGGTTCGCCACAGGCCCGGTTTCGGTCGTCAGACATAAGGGTCACCGGAAAACGTTCGGGAATCTTAAGCTTCGTGACGCATAAACAACGAGTCAGTGGAAAAGCGAATCCCTTGTTACATCCAGAGCGGCAAATTCCGGGGGCGGACGAATCAGTAGACCGATAAAGCCTTCTTTATTCGTATGTGCCCGAACTGGTTGAATGAATGCTATTGGGCAGAAGCCCATTATCAGGATTCAGTGCTTTTTACTCAGAACGTCAATTATTCTGTTGGCTGCATCAGAACACTCATTTTCGGTTAATGCGATATCAAACGCTTCGTTTAGCACCTGCATTACGACTTTCTTTATACGTGCGTTGTTCCTGCCGATCATTTCTAATTCAAACAATATGTCGGCAGATTCTGTTTTGTAACCATCGAGATCATTTACTCTTTCAGCAGCATCGCCGAGCGGACTCCATTCGCTGAGTATCTTGGCAACTTCAGATATTTCATACTCTTCCACCATGATTTCCTACTATATTTATCCCTAACTATTTAGGTGGATCCCATTTATTGAATGGCCACGGAATCGTCCGGTCTGTTCAGTTCACCGGCCATCAAGGCTTCATTCAGGTAAGCAAGGAAATGGGCAACCGACAGGCAGTATGCGCTGACCACAAACACTAACAGGGAAATCAGGGAAAAGTTGAGCATCCAGGCCGATGCTTCGCCATTGAAGTTTTGCGGAGCCGCGTAGTAATTAGCGGCCATTCCTGCCAGCAACAACACAACACCGGCGCCGGCAATAAGAATCTTGCGTTTCAACGTCCATGGCTGAAATGGTCCCAATAAAGATGAAAGAATAAAACCGGCCAGCATGAACGCCAGCGACAGAACGGCCCATGCTGAAAGGACTAATGACTTGAAGTCACTTGTGGTCATGTTAGTAGCGGTGCTTTCATCAGACAATAGAGGCGTGATGTGTTCCCCCACTACCGGAAGCTGCGTAGTCCATTCCAGGAAATACTCCAGCGCAGAGAACGTCTGCTCCTGGTGATTCACAAAAGTCAGCGCCAGCAACATCAACAGGCCGAAACCCCAGATCAGGAGCATGGGCGTCAGCTGTGTCCAGCGCATGTAGCCGAGACCCAGGGATAGCAGTAATTTCAGGATATAATTTTGTGGTTGCACGACATATTCCCGTTAATTGCACCCTTGGTGCATTTTAATACCGAAAGCCGCTATCAGAGTCAGATAAATGTGACCGGGTGAGATAAAAGCCCTAATAGCAATCCCAAGCATCTTCCGATGATCAATTTCCGGTGCTCCGTAATGTCCCGTCCGGGTTCAGTCCGCAATCCAACGTCTCCACCTTCACTCCATTCATGATCTTTATTATTAGTCGATTCACAGCGAGTTTCTCGATGCCTTCATACTGGGTACCCGCCGGCAGTGAGGCATGGTGACTCTCAAAGCATTCAAGTCCCAGCTGGGGATCGATACCTGAGGCGGAGTGCTGTTGATCACAAGAGCAAAGAAGTGCTGCCAGTGCGAGCTGAAGGATTGTGGTGAGGGTTCGCATGCTCGGGGCTCCCATAGTTATGACTGAAGCAAAGTTTACTAGATAACGCGGGAAGCCACCTCATCCGACGTAACCAGGTTCGAGTCCTTCCGGGCCCACCACTTCCCATAGAAATCATCGCATTATGGCATTGAGGCCGGGGGATCGGAGTCCCTTGGTGTGTGCCGTCAGAGGGCTACCGATCGGCTTGCCTCGTCCGATGTCAACAAGGGACAGTCACGGCGGGGGCATACCAAACACAAAAGGCCACCCCGAAAGATGGTAGGTGTATGTCCGGGTTCGGGTTTGGAGCAGACGTACAAAGATCGGATACGGATAGGCGATCATCAACCCGTTCTGGTTATGCATCCAATAATACTGAACTGTAATAATGTCGCTTATTTAGGACATTTAACAAACCATCTTGACGCGCATCAAACTGCTCTACCCCTCTTATCTGCTATAAAAGAGTATCGAGACATAAATTTGGGTAGCGGCCAGATAATCTAAAGATCGCATGCGGTGATGGTGCTTGTGACAGCATGAATATTTGCCATATCGGGATGTGCCACTCGATCGATGCCACCAGGCAAGTGCGAGGTAAAAACACACAGCGGAGGAAGCATCATGAAAGGATTCCAAATCCGGATGGCAGCAGCTGTATGCCTGGCCCTGCTTTTACTGAACGGCTGTACAAATCAAGCAGAGCATGTCACAGCCGTACCGGCTTTTCGCCCACACAGTGAAAACTCCTCCGCCTTTCTCAATGCGCTGAAGACTGCCAGGGTCGCGGTCTATCCCTCCATTGTGCGCACATTTGAAGGGACGTCCTACTCAGCACAATCACAGCAACAGATTGTTTCCATACTAAATCAGGAACGTATAACAACTGCGCTGGCGCAGCCAGGCACACTCGCACCCGGGGAACAGCTGAGTAATATTCAGTGGGATATTTTTCAGAGCGACATGCACGCCATTGCAGGGCAATTGAAGAACCGGAAATCCGATGCGCAATACAGCCTGGTGATGGAGTTCCTGGTGGCCCAGGGAGTGGGCGGCATTCATTGCTATATCTTCGACCGGCGCGGAGAAAACGCCTTCTCATTCCTGCTCAATGCCCATCACAAGCTGCTTGCCGATGCCAATCTGGGTGCCGGGGACTCATCAGAAGCCTCGCGTTTGAAAATGATAGAAAAAGCCACAAGGGTCGGCGTGACTGCGTTGATCCGGCAGATTAATAAACCAGAAGATCAGTATTCTACAAAACAGAAAGAATATTCCATTGCCTCGCATAAAGTCAGTGCTTCTGACAGAAAGGTGGAGCGGATTTTTGTAGTTGCCAGAGTCCAGGAACAACTGAATTATGTTTTCATGCACTCGTTCAAGCACAGCCTCGCATCAGCATTTGAATCGAATGGCGTGGACGCGATTGTCAAGGTTACGCCCAGGGAGTCAGACGCCCTCGCGAAGTACGCAAACGAAGCGGGCTATTGAAACGACTACTGAAACAATACGGCCATGGTGTTGCATATCCAGCAGGCATATACATGACGATCTTTGTTGAAGCGGTAAATAATTTTGCAATTTTTAAAAACAGTGAATTTTTACTCAGCCTGGATCGTTTCCGAAACTACATCATCCGCTAATATTAGAAAACGCTAAACGGCAGCTTCCGACACCCTTTTAAGACATTGAGTGATGCCGCTCCAAATCGGATGTTGGCTAGCCAGTAGCCGCTCGAAAGACGTATTAATCTGCATTTATTGCGGGTCACGTTTATCTGAGCCGGAAATATGGGAGTGCGGTTGCCATCTCGC
>CAJQPV010000192.1 GCA_905480305.1 uncultured Gammaproteobacteria bacterium
GGAAACATGCCAATAGGTACAGCCGGCACATCATGCACCTCGGAAGTACCGTCGGCATGCACAACCAGCGGACCGGGACTGCCGGCGCTGACGAAGCAGAACTGTCGGGTCTTTACATTCAGCACGCCGTATACAAAAGTGAAGTAATGACGTCCAACCGACTGCATCGGGAACAGTGCATTCAGATTACTGGCAAGCCATGCAGGACTGACTACATTCTCAGCTGTCATGTCACACTGCGCAGACTCATCAGAGCTGCCAATCAGTTGTGACAGATGGTGTGTAACTGAAACTGACAGCAATGCAGCTGCAACACCATGCCCGGAAACATCCATCACGTACATCGCCACATTCTCATCATCGCATTTGAAAACATTAAGGCCGTCACCTGCAAGTTCGTCACAGGGTCTGTAGTGCCACATAAATTCGGCACCCTCAACATCAACATGCTCGTCCGGCAACAGTGACTGCTGCACACGCGCAGCCGCCTCAAGATCACTCCTCATCCGTTCATTTGCCACGCTCAACTCATTCGCCGCCTGCGTATAACCAAGCACATTATCAACACGTGCCCGTACCACCTTAAAATCGAGCGGTTTGGTGACGTAATCATTGGCACCCAGTGACAAGGCCTCTGCAAGATCGGCACCTTCATCTTTTGCCGTTGCCATAATGACAGGTAATTCTGTTTTGGAAAAAAATTCACGCGTTCGCTTCAACACCTCAATACCATCAATGTCCGGCATCATGATATCGAGCATGATCAGATTGTATTCACCAGTCAAAATCTTGTCGAGACCGGTATTACCATCTACGGCAGTATCGACGTTAAGCCCGATACGAGAAAGGCGGCGAGCCAGTATATCCCGGTTCATTTCGTTATCATCGACAACCAGCACACGCGCATCCTGATAGTTCACATCACCCACTTTTAAGCCTCCTGGTCCCTGTTGAGGAACGTATTAATCTTTTCAATCAGTCTGAATAATCCTGGTCGCTGATCTCACAACCATCATAACCGGCAGTATCGGCCCTGCATCAAGGCGCGGACCCCTGAAGAAAATCTGCCAGCTCGGCTGCCGTCAGCGCCTTCGAATAATACCAGCCCTGTACGTAGTCGACCCCCTTGTCACGCAGGTATTCCACCTGCTCCGCCCTCTCAACTCCCTCTGCGATAGTGCGCAGATTAAGGCGTTTCGCCATATCGATAATCGACTCTACCAGGCCTGCCATCAACGAGTCGGTCCCGATTGCATCGACAAACAACTTGTCAATCTTGAGGTAATCGAGTGGAAATGAACTAACATAACTCAGACTTGAATAGCCGGTACCAAAATCATCGAGCGCAATAGCAGACTTTCGCTCTCTGAGCCTGGTCATTACAGAACGGGCCACCCCGTTATCTTCCCTGATCAGGCCACGCTCGGTAATTTCATAAATTATCTGCTCCGGCATTATCGCGCTACTGCCAAAAACCCTGCTTGACGTACTAAGTATCTTGTCCGACTCGAAATGACAGGGACTCAGATTGATAGCGATATGAAAAGAACGATCATTACCGAGCAGGCTTTCCAGCTCAACCCGGATCTGCCTCATCAGCCATTCAGTCATCGGCTCAATCAACCCGGTGTCTTCGGCAAGCGGAATAAACAAATCAGGCCGCACCCGTTTGCCACCGGGCTGTACCCAGCTGATAAACGCCTCCACACCCGAACAGCGTCCGCTGGCAAGCTCAATGACCGGCTGATAGTTAATTTCAAACTCGTTCTTTTGCAGACTTCTTTCAAGCTCACCCTGCAGTGACAGACGCCGCAACAATATTCCAATCACCAGGAACACCAGCAATGCAGAGGTACCTGCGCCAATAGCACCCAGCATCAATGCCATGCGTACCCAGTCATGCAGAATCCAGGCATCGGCAGCAGCTGCGACCGAATATATCCCCGGATAACCATCCAGCTCCACGGCAAACAGGGTGCGTTCAACACCATCCTTGAACAGTGCTCTCAGCTGTGTTGACCCGTCACCGACATCCGATTCGGATTCAACCATTTCCATGGCGGGCACATTGCCCTCCCATGCATACAGGTGCCCGTCGTCACGCCGGATAAGCACTGCAAAACCCTGCTCTCCGAGATCAGCACCCAAATGACCGATCAGAACAGTCGGATGAATCAGCGCGCCTATTTCAGACCCATCTTCACGCTGCCTGATTGCTATCAGACCGTAACGATCCATCATCCTGATCTCAAGTGGACCCAGCAACCGAAAACCTGCAGCTGGCGGCGGCAGTTCCGGTTTAACCGGTGGTGAAACGACGCCCCAACTGCTGCAGAACAGCTTTCTGTCAGACCTGATAAGACCAATGTCGCTGATCCCGGGAATATCAAAGGCCATGGTGTTCATCGCGGTCACGTCCTCGGCTGTGCAGCGATTACCCAGACTGGAGAGTGCGATCAGCCCCTGGTCAACATCGTTCAACAGATCCGAAGTATCCGTTGCGATCCCCTCGGCTATGGCACGCAGGTTATCTTCAGCATTTTCAATCGTTGTGTTGTAGGCAAGATAGATGGCATAACCGACAGGTACCAGTCCGGCAAGTGCGGCAATCAGCGTAGCCAGCAAGATGGTGAGTTTACGTCGCATGATTGTTAAGCGTTACCTGCGCATCCGGATTCCAGTTCCGCTTCTGCCTTCCCGATTTATACATCATTACACCTGGTGCGGTTACAGAATCAGCACATTGCCGTCCCGGTTCAGGCAACAGCCTGCAAGCGTAGACCCCGGAAAGGATTATAAGGTATGCTGCTTGGATATCTACAGGATATTACTGATATTTTTTCAGGATAAAGAAGCTATGCCCAGCATATCAAACAAAGTCACGATCGGTCTTATCATGCTCGTCTGCGCACTACTGCTGGTCGGCTGTGCATCTCCCGGTGCAACCCTTAAAGTAAGACCACAAAAAGAGGCCGGCATCCAGTACTCCCCGCAGGAAATAAGCCGAATGATGGATATCCTCGGTTATCAACGTTTGCTAACGCTCGACCCGGACACCGAAAAGTCTGTTGCGATAGCAACTGCTGACGGCGAATACCGCATGAGCTTCCAGTTCAGGGAAGACACCAGCATACAAGTCGCCGCATACATCGTCATTGGCAACGGGGCAATCAGACTGCACATCTACCAGAACGGCAGTGAAACACTGGACAGTACGGCGACAAAACAATACGAGCTACTCAGGCAAAGGTTGATACTTCAATATGGTGCGGAACATGTCAGCGTCGGCTATCCGGCATTCACACGCTAATGCAAATGATCTGCAAGGGAGACACAATGATCAGAACAATCTGTTTAACCACAGTGCTTTTCCTGTCAGCATGCGCTGCTACCGGACTGGTAAACCCGTTACCCCCGGTTGACTCGCCGGAAACCTCGTCGAAGGTGGTTTTAAACAACCTGTTCACCAACGTATCGCACTTCAAAAACCTGACCTTTACACTCAATAAAAAACCCGTCTACAACTTTGGCAGCACCGCGAGCTTTTCCTTTCACCTGAACCAGGGCGACTACCTGTTTGGCTACAGCTACGGCTCGAAAAACTGCGAAACCGGGGTCCAGATCAGGCCAAAAGCCAATTATGTCTTCAACCTTGGGCCAGACTGCCTGATTGAACTGGAAAGCAGTTAAACCCCGGCGATAGCGACGTAAAAGCAGCGATAATGGATATACAGTACTGGTTACCCTACCTGTTCTACGGCCTTGATTTAATAATCAGGATAGGGCTGTCATTGCGTATCCTGTCTCGTAATATGTCCGTCGGTGTCACCTTTGCCTGGATGACCATCGTACTGGCGCTACCCTACCTCGGTGCTTTTCTATACCTGCTCATTGGAGAAAACCGCCTTGGTGAACGGCGCATCTCCCGCGCCAAAACGGTAATAGAACAATCGCAACAATGGCGAAAAGCACTCTGCAGGCGCGCAGGGCCGCTAAATTCGGCAATACCGCTGAACTACGCAACGCTGGACCTGCAGGCGCGCAAGGTTATCGGTTACCCAACGCTTTCGGGTAACCAGCTGGAGTTATTGACAGACTTTAACGCCACCTTTGATTCACTCATTAAAGACATTAAAAACGCCCGTTCATCATGCCAGCTGGAGTTTTACATACTGCAACAAGGTGGTCTGGTTGATGACTTGCTGCAGGCTGTTTCCGAAGCACATGAGCGCGGCATAAAAATCAACATACTGCTGGACTCACTCGGCAGCAAGGCATTTCTCAAGAGTGCTCGTTGCAAAACCATGCGCAGCTCCGGTATCAACATCACCGAGGCCTTGCACGTCAGTGCCGTCCGCATGCTGTTCCAGCGGATTGATATCAGAAACCACCGGAAGATCGCAGTCATCGATAACTGCATTGCCTACACCGGCAGCCAGAACCTGGTTGATCCGCGTTTTTTCAAACAGAGTGCAGGTGTCGGCGAATGGATCGATATGATGGTCAGGATCAAGGGCCCGTCTGTATCGGTATTGCACAACGTTACCACCATGGACTGGTCTATCGAAGCCGGCAAGGTAGCCAGTTTCTCCGAAAAAACCATTTGCATGGATGAAGCAGGTGATATCCCG
>CAJQPV010000193.1 GCA_905480305.1 uncultured Gammaproteobacteria bacterium
CTGGCGCAGCAGGATGATGATGTCGCCATAGCGCAAGGTGCGCGTGCTGGTGTCGTGGGTCACCGGGGTGTTGTTCGCAACCAGCTGGTGAATCCTGTCGGCAATCATTTCGCCTTCACGGGCATAACGCCGGTCTTCAACATCAGGGCGGGGTGTGTGCAGTGGATTACGCAGTGCCGTAGCTGGCGGTTCTGCGTCGCTGTCCGGCTCGCTCGTGATCAGCGGCAGTAATTCCACACGTCCGTAGATGTCATCGGGCAGGTGAGTGGTGTGCCGATTGAAACTGCCGATGCGTTGTTTTAGTGGGTCACTTTCGAAGACGCTGTTGACGCAGTCAATGACGGCCTGCGCCGAACGTCTTGATGCGTCCAGTGGATACTTTTCTGACTGCAGGTTTTGCTCCAGCCAGTCAGAGGCTTCGCCCAGCAGGGCCGGGTTGGCGCGGCGGAAACGGTAGATGGATTGCTTGGTATCACCCACCAGAAAAACCGAGCGCAGGCGTTGTTCGCTACCGGCAGCCAGTTCCTCTAACAGCGGTAACAGCAAGTGCCACTGGGTGGGGTTGGTGTCCTGGAATTCATCCACCAGCAGATGGTCAATGCGGGTATCCAGTTTGTACTGTACCCAGCTGGCATGTTCACTCCTGTTGAGCAGTTCGCAGGCTTTCCACTCGAGGTCGGCGAAATCCAGCAGGCGCTGTTCCTGCTTGATGCGCTGGTAATGCGATAACAGTCGCTTGCCGGCGATGATCCAGGCGATTGTCATGTGAAACGTCCGGTAGCGTGCCTGCCGGTCGAGCAGTGCCAGCAGCTCATCACAAAATTCAAAGTGTAATGTGATGTATAACCGCTCGTCGGCTTCACCGAGGCGCGCTAGCTGTGTTTTTGTTGATTTTACCTTGCGCGGTTCATTGGCTGCTGTAAGAAACACCGGCCTGATGGTTTCAAAGAAGCTTGCAGCATCCCGGTCGCTGACCAGGCAATCGGCCAGCAAGTCTGCATTTTTCGTGTTGGTTTTGGTGGTGTTGCGTCCCAGCAGTGTGGCGAATTGCTGCAGACGCGCACGCTGCAGCTCGTTTGGAAAGCCGTGCAGCGGAGCTGTATCAATATCAATCTGCAGCAACTGCTCCAGTTGCTCGCGTGCGTAGCTTAACGGCTCATCTTCATCCTGTATCCAGGCCCACCAGTCACTGCGGTGGGACAAAAACGAGCGTAATGCGCTATGTGTATTACTGAGTCCGTCACAGCTTTCAGCCAGCTGATCAAGCACGGCAGACATCGGTCCTGTTTTGCCGGCAGATTCAGTGATCAATGCCTCCCATGCCTGTTGTTCCAGCAGACCGGTGGTCTCTTTCAATTCAAAACCGGGCGACACCCCGGCTTCCAGCGGGAAACGTTGCAGCAGTTCCTGGCAGAAGGCATGAAAGGTGGTGGTGCGCAGTGTGTATGGATTAAGCAGTAGTTCTTCGTACAGTTGCCTGGCGCGCGCACGGTTTTGCGCGTCGGCAGTGAGTCCGATGTCAGCCAGTTGTGACTCAAGTTCGCCGGCTGTCGCACACATGAGGTCATGCAGGCGTGTGGAAATACGTTCCTGCATTTCCGCTGCAGCCTTGCGGGTGAAGGTAACCGCGAGAATGCTGTCAGGGCGGGCACCGGCCAGCAGCAGGCGCACGATGCGTGTCACCAGCAACCAGGTTTTGCCGGTGCCGGCAGAGGCATGCACGGTGGCATTGCGTTGCGGGTCGACGGCATGCAGTGTGTTCATGGCAGGAAAATCAAGCTAGCGTATGTGGCTATAAATGCAGCTGGCGGCAGAGCGACGCAGGAAGCCGAAGCTGGCAGGGCCGGGGAGTATTTGTAAATACAGTTATTCAATCTTGTCCCCTCTCCCTAGCCCTCTCCCGGAGGGAGAGGGGACTGGTGGTTGTCAGCAGTCGTCTGTTCTCCCGCAGGGAGAGGGGACTGCTGGTTCTGCGGTTCTGCTGCGCCTTCAATTTGCGGAGGTTCCAGCCAGGCCTGTTGCCGGCAGATTCCATCCATTTCGCAATAGCGGCAGCTGCCCGCGTCGCCCCAGGCTGGCAAGGCTGCACCGGCTTCTATGGCAGCAAGCACATCAACAAGGCGTTGTTTTACATTCTCCGCCAGTGCGGTGAGTGTGGCGCCTTCAAGACGGGCACCGCTGCGAATGCGGCCATCCACCTGCAGGTATTCGACGCGTGCCGGCGGCTGGCCGGTCAGCAGGGCATAGGAGGGCAGCTGAACTTCTTCACCGCAGTCGACGGTATCCTGTTTCGGCATGGCGCCGGTTTTGTAGTCAAGGATGCCGCTACCCGCAGGGCCGCTGTCAACCCGGTCGAGTCGGCCGTGCAGGACACGTCCGCCGGGCAGTTCAAGGCTGTCATCCTGTTCGGCATCGGTAAACTGCCAGTCGAGCTGGTGGGCTGATTGCCACTTGATGTATTCAGGAATCAATACCTGCCAGCGGCGCAGCCAGGCCCGGTGTTCAAAGTTGTCTTCCAGTTCCCTGGAAAAGACCTGTTCAGAAATCTGTTCAAGCAGCTTGATCGCCTGTGCCTGGTTGGCCGCGGTAACCGCTTCGCTAAACGGGCCGGGATAACCCTTGCCGCCCTTGTGAAACAGCTCCAGTGCGCGATGTACCAGCTGTCCATACTCGGCTTTCTCGAAGGCTTCTTTTATTTCTTCTTTGGGCCTCAGTTTCAGGCAGCTGGCAACATAAAATTTGTAAGGGCAGCTGATCAGGTTGCGGTGTGCGCTGACAGACAGCCTGCCAGGCAGCAGCGCTGCCGGCACTGTGGGCCGCGGGAAAGTTAATGGTGCGGGCGTGGCAGACGGGTTATCGCCGCGTACCTGTGTGCCCGGCTGTTGCAGTAACTGCCCCAGTGAAGTGGACTCCAGTTTGTCGCCCCAGGCAAGCTGGTGAAATGTCTGCAACAGCTCCAGCCACGTCGCCGGCATGCGCGTTTCTCCATTATCCTGCTGGTGCCAGGTCAGTAAAATGTCCGGGGCGCTTTCCAGCAAGCGTCGAAAACGTTGCAGCTGTTCTGTGTATCGGTGAGGCCAGACCGGCAGGCCGAGGTCCTGGCGTACCGGGTCATTGAAAAACGGTGACTTTGCCGCGCCGGACGGCAGGTATTCGCGGTCACAGGCACCCATAACCAGTGCATCGAACTGTCCGAGCTGTGCCTGTTGCAGTGTCAGCAGCATGACCGGGCTGTCAGTCGTGGCCGGTCGAAAGACATGCCGCTCCAGCGCGGCACCGAGCCAGGCACGAAACTCGATCCAGTTCATTTCAAGGCTGCAGTGACTGGCAGCATCACCCAGTAACTGCCATTCATGAATGATGCGCTGCCCGGCCAGATCGGTTTCAAAGGCGCTCCAGATGCCGGCCCTCTCGAGACTGTCGCGCAGTGCCTGCAACAACACCAGCGGACTTGCCGGTTTACCGCCTGCATAGTCCCGCAGTGGATCGGCGGCCTGCTCCAGCCGCTTTAACAGCATGTTTAACTGCCCGGCGGTCTCCTTTGTCCAGCTGGTTTGCAGGCGCTGCAGGCGTCGTGCGATCTGGCTGCGATAACGCTGCAGCCCGCGCGCAATCTGTTCGTGCAGGATAATGTCGTGTTCCAGCCGGTAAACAGTACTCTCCAGTTGTTCACGGTCGTCATCGGGGAACATGAACGGCGACTTGAGAACGTCCAGCAACGGTTGCTGCGCGAAATCTTCCTCGATGGTTTCCAGCCAGCGCTCGACTACGGCTGCGGCGCTGGTGGTGGAAAGCGCCCAGCCGCCGCTGTCCAGCAGTTTGATGCCG
>CAJQPV010000194.1 GCA_905480305.1 uncultured Gammaproteobacteria bacterium
CCCTGATTCATCAGGTTGCAGAAGGGCTCGCCAGTCATCCTCAGGCAGCAGTCGCTACGCTGGCATATCCGATAGAACAGGCGGACCAGATCACAGATCCGAACATCGTAAAAGTAGTCCTGGATAATGCGGGTTACGCGCTGTATTTCAGTCGCGCGCCAATTCCATGTCGTCGTGATGAGTCATTTACTGCTGACCTGCCACCCACCTTGCGTCATATCGGCTTGTACGCCTACCGAGCCGGCTTTCTCAAGAGTTACCAGCAACTCCAGCCTTCACCGCTGGAAGATGCCGAAAAACTCGAGCAGTTGCGGGTTTTGTGGCACGGGCTGAAGATATTTGTTGCCGTTGCCAGCGAGATGCCGGGGCATGGAGTTGATACCGAAAGTGACTTGCAACGCGTTGAAAAAATATTGTCAGCCTGAAAGAAAAGCTGTCACCGCTGCATTGATGTTGATTGCCCGGAAAGGCTAGAATTTATGTTTGATTTGATCTTGTGGAATGGCGAGGAATTAATTGAGTAATAAAATGACTATTTCAGTGTTATTTGTTTGCATGGGCAATATATGCCGTTCACCAACAGCGCAGGGTGTATTTGAAAGGCTGGTTGAACAGCACAAGCTTGCAGATGTGATCGAAATCGATTCAGCCGGAACGCATGCCTACCATATTGGTGATCGTCCCGACGAACGTGCATCTGCCGCAGCCTTGCAGCGCGGGATTGACCTCAGCTCCCAGCAGGCGCGTCGTGTCAGTGCAGATGATTTTGACAGGTTTGACTACGTGCTGGCGATGGATCGGGATAATTATGAAATACTGGCGGCAAGTTGCCCGAGCGAACTGCGAACGCGGCTACGCTTGTTCCTTGAATTCGCGCCGGATCTTCTAACCCGGGAAGTGCCTGATCCCTACTATGGAGGTCCGAGTGGTTTTGAGCGGGTACTGGATTTAATTGAAGAGGCCTCAGAAGGGCTGCTGGCAAATATACGCCAGCAGCACGGCCTCTGAAGACCAGGGTTATTCCGAAGCCGCCTTTTCGGGTTTGGATGCGGTATTAGTTTGGCCTGATGACTGTTGTCCGCCGGCAGGTGTATCTGCAGCTGCCGTTTGGGTTGTCGCAACTGCTGCCGGTTTTGGCTCGTTTGGCTGGGCTGGCGTTGCTGTGACAGCGCCGGCTGTTGAGGGTTTTGGCTGACTTTGCGGGGCCATCGCGGCTGTGGAGCCGGTGGTCGCAGAGGTGTCCGGTCGATTACCCTGGTTTTCTGACCGGGGCTTCACATTACTGGTACTGCCCTGCGGGTTGTTGATGACACCCTCACTTGCCGGTTGCTTGTTGCCATCAGCCTCAGGTTTGTTTTGTATATCGGTGCCACTGGCTGCCTGATTGGGATTGTTTGCATTGCGGTTCTGACCAGATGAACGTCTGCGCCCGCCACGCCGACCACGCCTTGAGCCCTGCTTCGGTTGATTACCCGTCTCGCTTCTGGCTTGCTGATTGTCCTGTCCCTGAACAGCCTGCTGATTGCCGGTTGTTTGACTGGCTGCTTCCTTTGGTTGTGACTGTGGTTGACCCTGATTCGCCTGTGGTTTCTTGGCTGTGGTCCGCCTTTGACCGCCTTGCTGCTGGCCAGAGGCTGGCTTGTTGGCTGTAGCGCGTCTTTGACCGCCTTGCTGCTGGCCGGAGGCTGGCTTGTTGGCAGGGCGACGATTACCCTGTGGCTGTCTGCGGCGGTTGCGGTCATTAGCGCTACGTTGTCCCCGGTTTACCGGCTTGCTCTGTTGTGGCCGGGCGCTCTTTTGCGGTTTGGGATCTTCGCCGCCGCCGAACAGACTGGCAAACAGGCGCTTCAGCAGGCCTGGTTTGGCTATTGTTTTCGTTGCCACCGGAGCCGTTGGGGCGGGTGCCTGTGCAGCCGGTTTTACTGATTTGACAGCGGGCACTTCAGGACCGGCTTTTTCACCCGGCAGTGCCGCTGTGGTTTCTGGTTCAGCCGGGGCTTTCGCCATTTTGTAGCTTGCAGATATCGGTTCACTGATTGATTCATCTTTACGAATGCGTTGCACGTCATAACTGGGTGTTTCCAGTGAAGGTGACGGAATCAGCATTACGGCAATCTTGTGGCGGGCCTCAAGTTCCCCGAGAAGCTCGCGTTTTTCGTTAAGCAGGTAGGTTCCTACATCAACGGGTACATGGGCAACAACACGCAGCGTGTTGTCTTTCATGACTTCTTCTTCGATGATTCTGAGTACCGAAAGGGACAATGATTCGACGCCGCGAATGGTGCCCTGGCCGGTGCATCGCGGGCAGACGATCTGGCTGGATTCACCCAGTGATGGACGCAGACGCTGACGTGACATTTCCAGTAGTCCAAACCTGGAGATGCGGCCGATTTGTACACGGGCCCGGTCCATTTTCAGTGCCTCGCGCAGGCGGTTCTCGACTTCACGCTGGTGGCGTGCCGGTTGCATATCGATGAAATCGATGACCACCAGGCCGCCGAGGTCGCGTAACCGCAGCTGTCGGGCGATCTCGTCGGCAGACTCGAGGTTGGTATTCAGCGCGGTCTCTTCAATGTCACTGCCCTTGGTGGAGCGGGCAGAATTGATGTCGATGGAAATCAGCGCCTCGGTGTGATCAATAACGATGGCACCACCGGAGGGCAGTGAGACTTCCCGCTGAAAGGCTGACTCGATCTGCGATTCAATCTGGTAGCGATTGAAGAGGGGAACCGTGTCCTGGTAAAGCTTCAACTTGGGCAGGTTGTGTGGCATGACCCGTTCCATAAACTCATGGGCCGTGTCATAGACTTCCTGGCTGTCGATCAGTATTTCCGAGATTTCGGTACGCAGGTAGTCACGCAGCGCACGGATAATGACGTTGCTTTCCTGGTAGATGAGGAACGGTGAAGGTCGCTCTTCCGAGGATTCCGTGATGACCTGCCAGAGATGGACAAGGTAATCCAGGTCCCACTGCAGCTCTTCACTGTTACGTCCGATGCCTGCAGTGCGCACGATCATGCCCATATCCTGGGGGATGTCCATGGCGCTCATGGCGTCGCGTACAAGATCCCTGTCTTCACCCTGGATACGCCGGGAGACCCCGCCGGCACGCGGATTGTTCGGCATCAGGACCATGTAGCGTCCTGCGAGACTGATGAAGGTGGTGAGGGCTGCCCCCTTGTTGCCGCGTTCTTCCTTCTCTACCTGAACGATCAGTTCCTGGCCTTCCTTGAGCGCATCCTTGATGCTGAGTCGGCCGGAGGCATTCTTGGCGGAATCGCTGAAGTAGTTACGGGAAATTTCTTTCAGTGGCAGAAAGCCGTGACGGTTTCCACCGTAATCGATAAAGGCAGCTTCGAGGCTGGGCTCGATGCGGGTAATTTTACCCTTGTAGACGTTGGATTTTTTCTGACCGCGTGAGGGTACCTCTATATCAAGATCGTAAAGTTTCTGGCCATCGACCATGGCCACACGCAGTTCTTCGGGCTGCGTGGTATTGATGAGCATTCTTTTCATGTGTTATGTCTCTCTGTCGCTCGACCTGATTACGAACACAGCAGTGTGCCAGGCCTGTTCCCGCCGTAGCGTATTGCAGGACCGGCATGGAAATGCCTATCACACGGAACATGCAGGAAATAATGGCTGAAATGTAATGCTGTATGTAATACATGGGAGCAATTGTTGTTTATATAATTTATTGATTTACAGCATAATGCTGACGGTTATGAAGGTTATCGGCCAGTAAATACGGCCAACACCTCCAGTAAAAAATGGGTACTCGGTAATCTCTCTTGTTATATAAGAGTATACCGAGGCGGCACTATAACAACCTTGGTCTATACCCGCAAACAACCCGGGAAATACAGCTGAAACACTGTAGAATTCAGCAGCAGTTTTAGTGAGTGATACAGTTTGATGAGTCAGTTACCGACAAAAGATTTCCCCAAGGTACGTCAGGTTAAGGTGTCGGCAGAAGAGGCCGGGCGGCGAATCGACAACTTTTTGGCGCGATACCTCAAGGGTGTTCCCAAGAGTCATATTTACCGTATTCTGCGGCGCGGTGAGGTGCGCGTGAACAGCGGCCGTATACGTGCACAGTATAAGGTGTGTGCTGGTGATACCGTGCGGATTCCGCCTGTCAGGGTGGCACCGGTGAAGTCCGGCCAAAAAAAGCCCGGTTTCAGCCTTGAGCAACATATTCTGTTTGAAAATTCACGGTGCCTGGTTATCAATAAACCGTCGGGTATTGCCGTGCACGGTGGCAGCGGTGTGAGTGTTGGCGTTATCGAGGCATTACGGGCGGAGCGTCCACAGGCACCCTATATCGAGCTGGCGCATCGGCTTGACCGTGAAACCTCCGGGTGCCTTTTGCTTGCCAAGCGGCGCAGTTTTCTACGCGCATTTCATGAGCAATTGCGGCAGGGGCAGGTTGTAAAGCACTACCTGGCGCTGGTGGCGGGTGTGTGG
>CAJQPV010000195.1 GCA_905480305.1 uncultured Gammaproteobacteria bacterium
TCTTCTTTATTATCGGCATCACCAGCGTCACCCAGTTTGATGTTGAACAGGATATTCGCATGTCACCCGGACAGACAGTCGAACTGGCGGGACACACTTTCCGCTTCGAGGGTGCAAAGGCCGTGCGAGGTCCGAACTACCGGGCCGACCAGGGGACCATTCGCGTCTTCAATGCTGACGGTAAGGAAGTCGCGGTACTGAGTCCCGAGAAACGCACCTACACGGTACAAACCCGTCCCATGACCGAGGCCGGTATCGATGCCGGGTTCCTGCGCGACATCTACGTGTCGCTGGGCGAAACCCTGGGTAACGGTGACTGGAGCCTGCGTCTGTATTACAAACCCCTGGTACGCTGGATCTGGCTCGGCGGCCTCCTCATGGGCATCGGTGGCCTGCTCGCTGCCGTCGACCGACGCTACCGCATGGCAAGCCGGCCTGAAACAGTAGCTGCCCCGGTTGCCGCTGAACGTCTGGCAACACAGGGCCATAGCTGATGACACGTTACCTGCGCTACCTGGTACCGCTGGCGATCTTTTTTATCCTGGTCGCCTTTCTTTATCGCGGGCTGAGTCTTGACCCGAAGCGCGTGCCCTCCCCGCTGGTCGGCAAACCGATGCCGGAATTTTCCCTGCCACGCTTAAAAGACCCGGCGGCCACCCTCAGCGACAGCGACCTCAAGGGCAAGGTGTCTGTGCTGAATATCTGGGCGACCTGGTGTGTCTCCTGCCGTGCGGAACACGAGGTGCTGCTGCAACTCGCGAACACCGGCTCGGTCGACATCTACGGACTCAACTACAAGGACGAACGTACCAAGGCACAGCAATGGCTGCAGCAACTCGGTGACCCCTACGTCGCGAATGCCTTTGACGCCGATGGCCGTACCGGTATTGACTGGGGAGTTTACGGGGCGCCCGAGACATTCATTATGGACAAGCAGGGAATGATTCGTCACAAGCATATTGGCCCGCTCACCGTCGACGCCCTGAACTCAACCATATTGCCACTGATCGCAGAACTGCAAGCTACCCCATGATAAAACAACTCGTTACCATTCTGGCACTTTGCCTGTTGCTTGGCACGGGCACTGCACAGGCAGGCGTCACCCTGGAGTCCTTCAAGTTCAATACCGAGGCCGAGGAGCAACACTTCAAGGACCTGATCGAGGAACTGCGTTGTCTCGTCTGCCAGAACCAGTCTCTGGCCGACTCCGATGCGGAACTGGCCCATGACCTGCGCGCCGAAGTCTATGGCATGATCCAGGAAGGCAACACGGATGCAGAGATTGTCGAGTTCCTGGTCGCCCGCTACGGTGACTTTGTGCTGTACAACCCGCCGATCAAACCATCTACCTACCTGCTCTGGTTTGGTCCGTTCGTACTGCTGGCCATTGCCGCTTTGCTGTTACTGCGCAGCATACGCAGGCAGCAGAAAACCGCCAGCAACGAGATATCGACCGAGGAACGCGCACGACTGGATGCACTCCTCGGAGACACAACCTCCAGCAAGGGCAAGGATCAATGACCGTCTTCTGGAGTCTCGCCGCCGTCATGATGATGGTGGCGCTGTTGTTTGTGCTGCCACCGCTGCTGCGTCAGCGCAGGGCAGCGACTGTTAGCCGGGATGAACTCAATACCAAGGTCATCAGGGAACAGTTTGCTGAACTCGAAGCTGATCTGGCGATCGGAAAACTTGACCGGGCCCAGTATGATGCGGCCCGCAAGGATATCGAGCGTGAACTGCTCTATGACCTGGACCCGGGCAAAAGTGAACAGCCGAACAGACCCGAACGCAGTGGCCGCTGGATTACCCTGCTACTCATCCCTGCCATCCCGCTGTGCGCGGTGCTGCTATATCAAGTCATGGGCTCGGCAGAACTGATCGACCGGCCGCAGCCGGCACGCACAGCACAGCAGCCACCGGCCTCCCCGCCACCTGGCTCTATCGAGGAAATGACTGCAAAGCTTGCGGCACGCCTGCAGCAACAGCCGGACGACCTGAAGGGCTGGGTGATGCTGGCGCGCAGCTACACCATCATGAAACGCTACAGCGAGGCCGAGGCCGCCTATGCCAACGCGCTGCGTCTGGGTGGTGAAAATATGGATTTACTAACCGACTATGCCGACAGCATGGTGATGGCCGATGGTGGTCTATTCAATGAGGAGTCCGGCGCCTTGCTGAGCCGCGCACTGGAACTCGACCCGGACAACATCAAGGGACTGTGGCTGGCCGGTCACTGGAAGAACCAGTCCGGCGCCTACACAGAGGCACTCGACTACTGGCAACAGGCCGCGGCACAATTGCCCGCCGACAGTAAGGATGCGGCCGTGATCAATCAGCAGATCGGCCAGCTGCAGGCGAAACTCGGCATAACCGCAGAGCCCGGCATAGCTGCAGAACCCGCAGCCGCCGTCACCGCGCCAGCTGCAGACACCCGCCAGGGCGTATCGCTGCAGGTACAGGTCTCTCTGTCCGCAGACATCGCAGCAGCGGCGGCCGCGAATGACACGGTGTTTATTTACGCCCGTGCTGCACAGGGCCCACGCATGCCACTGGCAATTGTACGCAAGCAGGTAAAGGATCTGCCCGTTACCGTGACACTGGATGACTCCATGGCCATGACCCCCCAGATGGTACTGTCAAACTTTGAGCAGGTTACCGTTGGTGCCCGGGTCTCGAAAACCGGGGGCGCGATGCCTGCCAGCGGCGATCTGCAAGGCACCCTTTCACCCGTGAACACACAGACAGGCGAAACAATTCAAATAACCATCGACAGCAAGATACCCTGAGTCGGCACGCTCGCCGAGCATGCGGTGATGAGTAATGCAGGCTATCGGTGCCGGGCATAAAAGAACCCTCAATTAACTGACTAAAAGGTAACCTGCGATGCGCCTGATATCATTTGGCTCAGCCGTGCTGCTGACACTCATCGGTTTCGCCATTGCCTGGCAGTTTGTCAATCCCGCGCCCCCGCATACGCTGGTGATAGCCAGCGGGCAAACGGATGGCGCCTATTACCTGTTTGCACAACGCTATCAGCAACGACTGGCGCAGGACGGTATTGAACTGGAAATACGTGCCACCGCCGGTTCCATCGAAAACCTGGAGCTGCTACGCAATAACGAGGTTGACCTGGCCTTCGTGCAGGGTGGCACCGGTGCAGCGACCGATGCCGACACACTCACCAGCCTCGGCAGCCTCTATTACGAACCCCTGTGGGTGTTTTACCGCGGCGAACAGACACTGTCGCGCATTAGCCAGCTGCACAACAAGTCCATAGCCATTGGCAAACCGGGCAGCGGCACATACGCCATTGCCAGGCAGCTGCTGGCCGACAACTTTATCGATGCCGCAACCAACACCATTCAGGCTCTTGATGCTGCTGCGGGCGCGCAGGCACTGCTGCAGGGGGATGTTGAAACCCTGTTCCTGGTCGCATCACCGCAAGCACCACTGGTACAGGAACTGCTGCACCGGCAGGATATCCGGCTAATGTCGTTTGCGCGTGCCAGTGCCTACACACGATTACATCATTTCCTCTCGGCGGTTACGCTACCGGAAGGCGTCATCGACCTGCAGGCAAACCTGCCGCCACGCGACACGGTACTGCTCGCAGCGACGGCAAACCTGGTGGCCCGGGACGATTTTCACCCATCCCTGGTCAGCCTGCTGCTGCAAGCCGCAACACTCACACAAAATTCCGACGGCCTGTTTGAGCAAACCGGCAGCTTTCCCAACAGCGCCAACCTGGAATTTCCGCTGGATGATGACGCCAGGCGTTTCTACAAACACGGCCCGCCCTTTCTGCAACGCTACCTGCCCTTCTGGACGGCCAGCCTGATCGATCGCCTCAAGATCATGCTGGTACCGCTGTTGACGCTACTGCTGCCGCTGGTAAAAATCATGCCGCCCATGTACCGCTGGCGGGTACGAAAAAAAATCTACCGCTGGTACCGGGAACTGCAGCTACTGGATGACGAGGCACATACACACCCCTCCGCCGGGCGGCAGGCCGGGCTAATAGAAAAACTGGATAAGCTGGAAGAAGAAGTGCGCAAGGTCAGCGTGCCACTGTCCTATGCCGACGAACTCTACAGCCTGCGCCTGCACATTGGCCTGGTGCGGGATTCGTTGTTAGACAGTACAGCCCAGGAACGCTAACAACTGCGCCATAGAGACAACCTGCTATATAAACAATCTGAGGTATCAATCATATATACTTGAATTAATTAATATTTATTTAATTATTTCAGGCCTTCGACCACCGGATTTAATAGCTCATAATCAAGCCAGACCGGGGGAAGTCCACGCAGACATGCCAGTCCTGAAGTCAGCCCTGGTCGCCGCGCGCGCAGGGTTTTCGATACTGCTCGGGAACATTATCCGGACACTCACCACAGC
>CAJQPV010000196.1 GCA_905480305.1 uncultured Gammaproteobacteria bacterium
CTGGACAGGATTTTCGGGCGCAGCGCACCGCGCACGCTGGAGATAGGCTTTGGCAATGGAGATACACTGCTCACCATGGCAGCTGGCGAGCCGCAAACTGACTTCCTCGGTATCGAAGTGCATCGCCCCGGCGTCGGACGACTGTTACACGAACTGGAATCACGCGCTCTCGACAACGTCCGTGTGATTCGCGAAGATGCGGTACCGGTACTCGGGAATTGCCTGCCGGATAATAGCCTGGACCGGCTGCTGTTGTTTTTCCCCGACCCCTGGCACAAAAAACGTCACCACAAGCGACGCATCGTACAAGCTGACTTTATCGAATTGCTGGCAAAGAAGATAAAGCCGGGCGGAATGCTGCACATGGCAACCGATTGGGAAAACTACGCGCAACAGATGCTTGAAGTGACGGGCAAATCAACGGCATTCAGAAATACAGCCGGTGCCGGTAACTTCTCACCACGCCCCGGATACCGGCCAACCACAAAGTTTGAACTACGCGGCCGGCGGCTGGGACACGGCGTATGGGATATTCTGTTTAAACGCAGCTGAATAATGCCGGCCGGCTGAACCGGCGACGGCTGTCGGACAGATCAAAAATAGGCGTCGTTGACCCAGAAGTGCACCATGATACTGGCTGTATAACCAAGCGCTATTACGGGCGTCCAGCGCAAGTGGCTAAAGAACGTGTACTTGCCGCGCGCCTGACCCATCAGCGCCACCCCGGCCGCCGACCCGATTGACAGCATTGAACCGCCAACACCGGCTGTCAGCGTAACCAGTAACCACTGACCAATGGACATATCCGGGTTCATGCTGAGTACCGCAAACATAACGGGAATATTATCGACAATGGCTGACAATACACCCACCAGGATATTGGCGGTCGTCGCTCCCCATTGCACGTAAATCACGTCGGAAGCCATTGCCAGGTAGCCCATAAAACCCAGCCCGCCGACACTGGCCACCACACCGTAGAAAAACAGCAGGGTGTCCCATTCCGCACGGGCAATTGGCCTGAAAATATCAAACGCCACCACGTCGCCCGCCTCACCGTCTGCATCACTGGCAGACTGCTTTTCCCGATGTGCCGTCTTCTTCAGGTAATAACCGAAAAACTGCAGGTAACCCAAACCGGTCAGCATACCCAGCACCGGCGGCAGATAGAGAAAATTATGGAAACACACGGCCGTGGCAATCGTTGCGAGGAATAATATTATGATTCGCCGTCCCCCGCGCATCATGGTCACCGCTTCACCAACGGCAAGCGGCTTTTCATTCGGCACCGCGAAATGCATCAGCGCAGCGGGTACCAGAAAATTCACTGCAGCCGGCAGAAACAGCGCAAAGAAGGTCCAGAAATCAACCATATCTTTCTGCCACACCATCAGCGTGGTGATATCACCGAATGGAGAAAAGCTACCGCCGGCGTTGGCAGCGACCACGATGTTAATGCAGGCAAGGGTAACGAAGCGGCTGTTGTCGCCGCCCACGGCCAGCACCACGGCACACATCAACAACGCGGTAGTGAGATTATCGGCAATCGGCGAGATAAAAAACGACAGGATGCCGGTAATCCAGAACAGCGAGCGAAACCCGAAACCATTACCAACCAGTTTTACCCGCAGCGCCTCAAAAACGAGACGCTCCTCCATCGAATTGATGTAGGTCATCGCTACCAGCAGGAACAACATCAGCTCGGCATATTCGAGCAGGTTGTGCCGTGCTGCAACCTCGGCGGCATGCGGCAGGCCATGCTGCACGTATACCCAGGCGATGGTTCCCCAGATAAGGCCGGCTGCAATAATGACCGGCTTGGACTTGCGCAGGAGGGTAAATTCCTCGGCCATCACCAGTATGTAGGCAACCACAAATACGACCAGCCCGAACACACCCACCCAGTGCCCGGTAAGATCAAGTCGCTCGGGGGGTACCATGCTCGCCAGCGCCACACCCGGCAGCATCAGCAGCAGGCTGATGAGAAATCGTTGCATTACACTAACCCCGGACTTCCGCTTCAATCGGTCGTGGCACCCGTAACGGGCAGGTCTCGGCGTGGTTATCACCGAGCCTGTCCCACGCATAGGCAAATGCCTGGGTACGCAGTGCAAACACATGATCCCTGCCCAGCTTGTCCATCAGGCCGGTACGCTCGAAGGTATCCCAAAGTTGCTTCTTGGCGCGTGCAAACAACAGCTCAACACCCGCCTCATGCAGTCGCTCTGCCAGCATGCCAACCATTTCTTCACCGGTTGCATCAATCTCGTTAATTCCTTCCGCATCGATGATGACAAACTTCAGGTCCGGCTTGAGCGCAACCCGCTCCAGAATCTTGTCTTCAAAGTAACCGGTATTGGCAAAATACAACGAGCCATCAAAACGGATCAGGGAAATATTACGGCAGGTTTCCAGTTTACGCACCTCTGCATCACGCAGTGTGCCGTCCATATCCCGCGACAACACGGCTATACGTGGCGCCATGGAGCGATACAGAAACAACATCAGGGACAGGATGACGCCGAACATAATACCTTTATCAAGATGGGGCGCCCAGATAAGCGTCAAGACAAAAGTAATAATCGCAACCGCTGCATCATGCCGTTGCACCTTCCATGCATGTTTGATGGGCTCAATCTTGATCAGATTGATAACCGCCATGATGATGACTGCCGCCAGCGTTGCCTGTGGCAGGTGATACAACAACGGTGTTAACCACAGCAGCGTCACACCGACCACCACACCGGTGACCACTGCAGAGAAGCCGGTGATGGCGCCAGCATTGATGTTGACTGCCGAGCGGGAAAAAGAACCGGATACCGCATAGCCCTGTGACAGACTGGAAAAAATATTACCCAACCCCTGCCCCACCAGTTCCTGGTTGGCATCAAGCCGTTGCCGGGTACTGGCCGCCATTGCCTTGGCAATTGAAATCGCCTCCATAAAACCGATCAGGGCAATTGCAACGGTGACACTCAGCAACTGCCCCATGGTCTGGAAATCCAGCGTCGGAATGGCCAGCGCCGGCAAACCTGCCGGGATGGTACCCACCACTGCACCGCCCATTTGTTGAAAACCGATGCCCCAGGAAATGGCGGTCGTCACGGCAACGGCTGCCAGCACATTCGGGGCCTTCGGGATCATGCGCTTCATGGCAATCATGATAGTGAGCGCAATAATGGCTATTAGCACGGTTTCAAAATGCGTGCTGTTAAACGATTCAAGAATGATATTAAAAACCGTCTCGTAAGTGTGCTCGGCAGTCTCTACCGACACCCCAAACAGCTTGCCCAGTTGCGAGGTACCGATAATGATGGCGGCTGCATTGGTAAAACCAACCACTACCGGATGTGACAGGAAGTTCACCAGCACTCCGAGGCGCAATAGTCCCAGTCCTATCTGGAAGATGCCCACCATAAACGCCAGCATGATGGCGTAGGTTATATAGAGTTCCGGGTTGGCACCGGCAATCGGCTCCAGTGCCGAGGCCGTTAACAGGGAGACAACCGCAACCGGGCCGGTAGCCAACTGGCGCGAGGAGCCGAACAGTGCCGCAATAATGCCGGGCAAGAAGGAGGCGTATAAACCATAGTAGGGCGGCAGGCCCGCAAGCTGTGCATACGCCATCGACTGCGGCACCAGCACCAGCGCGACCGTAATGCCGGCAATCAGGTCGGCGCGCAGAACTTCCGGCTTCTTTAACTCACCAATCCAGCAGAGAAAAGGGAGCAACCGGCTTTTCCAGTCGTCGCGATCTACACTCATTCTAAAATCCGTGATTGTTACACAGGACGGTCGCAAACCTGGCGGCCAGACCGTTCATTATGACATTCAATGCGTCCGCCTGAAAGGATGACCCTGCAATAATATACCCCCATATATAGCTTGTATGAGAGTTCCCATGCAGGCTCGTGGTAAAATCCTGCCCACCATTAGTTCAATCTAAAGCACGGAAAATGAATTTCATCAACGGCCTGCACTGCAATGATATTCGTGGAGACATTTACGCTGGCATCACTGCCGGTGTAGTTGCCCTGCCACTGGCACTGGCCTTTGGTGTGCCTTCCGGTGTCGGCCCGGTGGCCGGCCACTATGGCGCCAGTTTCGTCGGCCTGTTTGGCGCCCTGCGACTGGGGCAATTCATCAGCTGCCAATCAGTATAGCGGCCATAAGCATTCGATATTTAAGAATATATATTTTTTATGACTGCATCGCACACGAACATTACTTGAGTCGGGCAACACAAAAATGCTTCAATACCCGTCTCGTTTTATCTGCAGCACAGAAATCGCGGCAGTAATACTTCACACGGCAGACCGCGAGACTCACCGGCCTGCACGTTATCACGACTAACCAGTTTAAATAGATAAAGCGAGGAATTCTCATGTCCAAGAAACATCCGATCATTGCCGTTACCGGCTCTTCCGGCGCCGGCACTACCACCGTTAAAGTGGCTTTTGAACATATCTTTCTGCGCGAGGGTGTTAACCCGGTCGTCATCGAGGGTGACAGCTACCACAAGCATGACCGCGCTGCCATGAAGATAGCGATGCAGGAAGCCGAAGAAGACGGCAACCAAAGCTTCAGTCACTTTGGCCCGGAGGCCAATGTGTTCGACAAGCTGGAAGAAACCTTCAAGGCATACGGCGAAACCGGCACCTGTGACCGTCGCTACTACCTGCACAGCGACGAAGAGGCAAAGCCCTTTGGTCAACAGCCAGGTGAATTTACCCCGTGGGAAAAAATCGAGGCCGGTACCGACCTGCTGTTCTACGAGGGTCTGCACGGCGGCATCGTCGACGGTGATGCGGATGTCGCAAAACATGTGGATTTACTGATTGGCGTGGTGCCGATCGTTAACCTGGAATGGATTCAGAAGGTTCACCGTGACTGTGAGCAGCGCGGTTACTCCGCAGAAGCCGTGACCGACACCATCCTGCGTCGCATGCACGACTATGTGCACTACATCACGCCGCAGTTTTCGCGCACAGACATCAACTTCCAGCGCGTACCGACCGTCGACACGTCCAACCCGTTTATCGCCCGGGACATTCCGACCCCGGACGAAAGCTTCGTCGTCATCCGTTTCCGCGACCCGGCCAAACTGGACGTTGATTTTCCATACCTGCTGAGCATGCTGGATGATTCCTTCATGTCACGACGCAACACTATCGTGGTTCCGGGCGGCAAGATGGGCTTTGCCATAGAAATTATTCTGGCACCGATCATCGAGAGCAAACTCAAGGAGCGTTACATGTAGTATTTGTTCTCCTGCCGGGGCAGTTGATTCTGTCCCGGCAGCCAAATACCACATATTCTCTGCGGTTCAAGCAACCGTTCCCAGCCCCATCCCCTGCTCATCAAAACTTGCCATAGCCCTTCTGTCAGCGAGTCCATGGCCTTGCATCCCTGCAATTATGTTCTACACTTTTTAGTAGTTGCATTACTAATGCGACAGCGATAGTTGTGAGGAGAGATATGTGATCATCACGACCACCGACCCGATCACCGGCGAACATCTGCACCACCTCTCTCAGAAGCCCTATGTTATCGAGGGAGAAGGCTGTCTGGCCGTTAAAATCTACTTTGAGTCAGAGGAAACCCGGCGCTCCTACCTGAAACTCTACCGTGACGAGAACAGGATCGTGCCTCAACAAAATCACTAGGTGACAATATTACGACACCCGTTTTACCCACCCCGTCATGTCCAGCATTGAAAAATACCTGAGGAACTGCCGTGAGCTGACGCGCTTCTGCCGCCGAAATGGCTGGGTAGACAACACTTCGCTACGCTTTACCATCATCGTGGAATCCAGTGAAGAACTGGTTATTGATGTTGAGTTTGATGAACTGCTACTGGAAAGTTCCGGCTGTGAGGGCGAACGCATCCCCTGTTCTGGCCAGGTACATCTGTTTCTTGACCGGCTTGGCCGGGTAGTACGTGCCGAGGCACTGTAGCGCGCAACGCTGTCAAACCCGGGCTAGAACGCCACATAACCTTCCTGCCGCAAACGTTCAACCTCACCCGGACCGTAAGGGACCTGCTCAATGAATGACGGTATATCGGTGCGTTCAATGCCACGTGCGCCGATCATGGTCTGACAAATCCTTACATCGACGACATCAAAGGCATCCAGACGGGCAGCCTGGTCAACAATATCCTTGTAGCGGTCATAGTTACTGATAGAAAAATATTCTACTTCCGGCCCGTGTAGCACCAGCACCAGGGTGGCATTCTCCCCTTTGGGACGTGGCGTCATCGCCAGTTTTTCTGCCCGGTCAAACAGTACCCTGAGCCCTTCAATGGTATGTACACTGACATCCAGCACGATTTTATCCGGCACTTCATCAACCGGTACCGGTGTCTCGACAGCAGTAGCCGGCTCGTCTGCCGCTATCTCCGGCGAGACCACGGTAACTTGCGGCACATCTGTCTGCGACATGTAAACAGCCACCGCAACCAGCAGCAAACCACCAACCAGTATCCAACCCATCACCTGTTTCATATCAATTGTTACCCTTGTCACTGACGCATGCGCGCTGACCCATATTATTCCCCGCTACTGCCAAGAGTAACACCGGTTTAACCACGGATTCGGGTACAATGGCCGCTTCAACAGATATATTTCAACAGAACCGGATTGATGAGTAACTTCGACACAGACCCTATTGAACGATCGCATAACCGCCGCATTGCTGTGTGGCTGTTCGTCTGCTGCCTGATGGTATACGCCATGGTGATACTCGGTGGCGCCACACGGCTGACCGGCTCCGGCCTGTCCATGGTTGAGTGGGACCCGATCTTCGGCGTTATCCCGCCGCTTGACCAGCAAACCTGGGATGCAACGTTCGCACGCTATAAAGAATCACCGGAATATCTAAAAATCAATATCGGCATGGACCTGGACGGTTTCAAGCGTATTTACTGGTATGAATTCTCGCACCGCTTGCTGGGACGAACCATCGGCACCGTATTCCTGATACCGTTCCTGTTCTTTCTCTTCAAGGGCTGGGTGCAGCGCCCACTCATCCCGAAGCTGACGGTCATGTTTATTCTCGGTGGCCTGCAAGGCGTGCTGGGCTGGTACATGGTCAAGAGTGGCCTGGTCGACAACCCGCATGTCAGCCAGTACCGACTGACCGCGCATCTCGGACTGGCCGTGCTGATCTACGCCTATATGCTGCATGTTGCACTCAGGCTCTGGTATGGTCGTCAACAAACAACAGCTGTGTCGAGCTGCGTTCAACGCGCAACCGGACTGCTTGGTATTACTGTCTTCATCACCATCCTGTCCGGGGGATTTGTTGCCGGCCTCAAGGCAGGCTTTGCCTACAATACGTTTCCGTTAATGGATGGCCGCTGGGTGCCGGAAGTTATTTTCATGCAGGAACCGCTGTGGCGTAATTTCTTCGAGAATATAGCTACCGTGCAATTTGGCCATCGCGTGCTCGCCACGCTGGTGTTCTTCGGCGTTATCATCCTGTGGATCACCGGCATGCGCCAGCAGCTACCGGCTGCATCGCGTAACGGCCTGCACCTGCTGCTGGCTGCTGCGCTGTTACAGGTCACGCTGGGCATTTCCACACTGCTCATGCACGTCCCGATTGTGCTGGCAGCCGCCCATCAGGGCGGTGCCTTGCTGTTACTGACGGCCGTGATTTATACACGCAACCGGATGTCAGGAACAGCGTCAGCCGGGAAATAATCTCCCGGACTGACAGCAGGCCTCAATTACAAACTGTTGTACCAGGCAGCCAGGTTCTGAATATCGGCATCCGTCAACGGCTTTGCCATCGGCGTCATCATGGGGTCCGTGCGACTACCATCCCGAAAAGCGGTCAACTGTTTAACCAGGTAACCTGCCTGTTGACCCGCCAGGTTTGGCCACAATGGATTACTGCTGATTCCCTGTGCGCCATGGCAACCGGCACAGGAAGCTGACCTGGCCTTGCCCGCGATGATATCGCCCGCATGCACTGCACTACCAAACAACAGCAGCGCTGCCGCCATGCATGCGACGCTAATTTTTTTTACTTTCATGAAACACACCTCCGCAGGTAAAAAAAATGGTGTGCATAAATGCACACCATTCGAGAACACTCTTACAACAATCAGCAGCCTGGAAAACACCTGCCGCCGACATGCCAGATATAGATTACTGGCTCTGGCTAACCATGTACTCAATTGCTGCCTTCAGGTCATCATCAGTACAGGCTGCACAGGCGCCCCTCGGCGGCATGGCACCCTTACCCTTGATAGAAACAGCCAGCAAGGCGTCAACGCCGGTGGCTATACGCGGAGCCCAGGCTTCCTTGTCACCCAGCTTGGGAGAACCGGCAACACCGCTGGCATGACAGGACTGGCAACTGCTCTGGTAGATTTTCTGACCGTCAGCCAGTACAGAACCACTTGCAGCCAGTAACAGGCCTGCAGCTACTACATTAATTACGTTTTTCATTTCAATAACTCCATTTTTGTAAAACACGGGAATTTGGGGACTAACCGCCGACCGCCATCAGCGTGTCCGTACGCGTAGTATATTAGAAACAGTTAATTTGCATCAACTTGTAAATACATTATATATAATAATCATATAGTTAATAATTTTCTCAGGCGCCCAGCAAGCGCTGCCACCAGCGCCGGCGGCTGCCGGGCAACGCCGCAGAGGCGTACAGTTCGGCAGGTGGCAGCTTTGACAGGATCCAGCCCGGCAACGGCGGATTGTCACTGTAGCCACAGGAAACACCCAGCTTGTTGGGATCAAATATCTTTACGAACTGTGGTGCCTGCATCGAATCAGCAAACA
>CAJQPV010000197.1 GCA_905480305.1 uncultured Gammaproteobacteria bacterium
GCTGCGCAGTCATCACTGGTTTCACTATTCGGGTGATTACCGTATTGGTACACGTTACCTGGACGAGCCGATCATGGACCTGATCAAGCAGCAGGCCATGCAGACGCCATTCCTGCGTGATTTGCTGCGCCGCGACTGGATCCGGATCAGCAATAACATAAAGGTACACGACCTCGGCCCGGTGCTGAGTTTTGTCGGCAAGCTCGGCAACCCGGAGGCGGGTGGTGTGCCGGTGGACGAGTTTAGCCGCCGCCAGGCGCAGTACCGTCAGGCGGAGATCGCGGCCATGCACGATGTGCCGGAGTTTATCCGCAAGGCGCATGAGATTTATGGCTACGACAATTTCGTCAACGATGTCGGCGGCAGTCTGTGTGAGCTGGACGAGCCGTCCGTGATTGACCTGCTGGTGAAGCATTCTCTTATCCTTTATATCCGGGTGACCGAGAAGGCCGAGGAAGAAGCCCTCATCAGCCGTGCACAGAGCAGTCCCAAGCCGCTGTACTATCGTCCCGAATTTCTCGCGCAACAGTTACAGGAATACCTGTCGCTGCGCGGGCTGGAGTATGCCGCACAGGTCGATCCGGATGATTTCTGCAGCTGGGTGTTCCCGCGCCTGTTCCATTCGCGTGTGCCGCGCTATGAAGCCATCGCACAACCGCATGGTTACACCGTTACCTCGCATGAGGTGGCAGCGGTACGCGACGAGAAGGATTTTCTCGAATTGCTGGAGAGTGCGATTGTCCGCAAGGCGGACGAAGCCGGGGGCTGACACGCATGCCGATTGTTGCCCACAACGACTTGCCGACCTTTCAGCGTTTGCGCAACGAGGGACAGACAATTCTCGAGCCGGGGCGGGCGCTGCACCAGACAATTCGCGAGTTGCACATCGGTGTACTCAACATGATGCCGGATGCTGCGCTGGCGGCGACCGAACGCCAGTTCTTTCGCCTGGTGGGAGAGAGCAACCCGATTGCGCAGTTCTATATGCATCCGTTTACGCTGGCAGAGTTGCCACGAGGCGAGCAGGCCAGTACACATATCGAGCGCTACTATGAGTCGTTTGACCAGATCCGTGCCGGGGGCCTGGATGCGCTTATTATTACCGGGGCGAATGTGTCGCATCCCGACCTGTCACAGGAACCCTTCTGGGAGCCGCTGCGCGCGGTGTTTGACTGGGCGCAGCATAATGTTACCTCGGTGTTGTGCTCCTGCCTGGCAACGCATGCGGCGATGCAGTTTCAGCATGGCAAGAAGCGCCATGCATTGCCGGCCAAGCGCTGGGGTGTGTTCCCGCACACGGTGATCCGGCCGGCACATCCACTGGTCAATGATGTCAATACGAGGTTTGATGTGCCGCATTCACGTTTTAACAACATCAGTGCAGAGCAGTTTCAGGAGGCCGGCTTGCATGTGCTGGTAGAGAGTAATGAGGCGGGCGTGCACCTCGCTGTCAGTCCGGATGGTTTTCGGGTGGTCTATTTTCAGGGGCATCCGGAATACGACACCGTATCCCTGCTGAAGGAATACAAGCGCGAAGTGCAGCGTTATGTCGCCGCTGAGCGTAATGATTACCCGCCATTTCCGGAAAATTATATCAAGCCGCGTGACCTGGCTATTTTGAACGAGTATCGCCTGCGTCTTGATGCGGCGCGTGCGTCGGGTAAGGCGGGTCCGGACTTTCCGGAGGATCTTGTCGCCGGGCGTATCGAAAATACCTGGCATGATGCAGCCGAGGGGATTGTCGGCAACTGGATCGGGCTGGTCTACCAGCTGACGCACGAACAACGAAATCTGCCTTTCATGGATGGTGTGGATCCGAATAATCCGCTGGCACTCGACTGGATCAGCAGTGCAGGGAAATAATTGATTTAAATTGCGCCGGCTGTAAAGCAGGCATTAACAGGGAGCAACAACATGCAATCCGGCCCCAGAGAAATTGTTACTCCGTTCAGGTCTATCCCGCTGGATGTACCGGAGGCAATGGCGCCTAACGAGTTTTTTAACAGCACAGAAAATCTTGAAGACCTGATGCACAATAACGGCTTGTTGATTAATCCGGAGAACCTGCTGTTGTATCGCAAGGCGCTCGGTCACAGTCGTGAGTTTGATGCGTCGATTATTTTCAACAGCTCCAAATGTATCCTCAATCCGCTGGGCCGGCCGGTGCGTCGCACCCAGGTGCCGGATGAGGTGAAGCGCATCTGGAACCGCATGAACCAGGTGATTATCGATTACATGATTGAGCATTACCCTGATCCGGATACGCACCTGGTGCTGGCGGGTGAGGCCAGTCTCGATGCGACCTGGCCGTTGACGTCGCCCGGGGTACCCAGTATCCGCATGCTGCACAACCACTTTATGGTGTTCGACAAGGAAGAGCTGCGCAATGCCGCGCCGGCCGATCCGAAAAACCCGAACCTCACGGACGGCGGACAGCACAGCCTGTTCGAGGCCTACATGCATGATGTCTACCGAGAGTTCTTCGATCGTGCGCTGGACCTGGAAATACTCTGGCCGGTAGGCGAGGCGGGTTCGCGTATCGAGTTGACCGGTTACCCTCAGGGCCTTCCAAGCTGGGAAGTCCAGGGTGGCGTGGCGGCGCTGGAGCAGGTTGGTTTCTGGCAGGAATACGATCAGATTCTCAAGGGCTTTATGGATTTCTACCGGACCTTCTTCAGCCAGGTATCAACCCGTAATGCGCCGATGCTCGATGACCTGTATTTCCCCGATCATGTTGAAAATGTGTTGCTGTTTAATAATGACTTCCTGAAAACGGCAAAGAAGGTGCGCGACAGTTGTATTGTGGATGCCGCCTATGCCAACTCCATTCGCTGGCAACCGGCCTTCAAGCAGCTTGTTTATCGTAATGATGAAGACAAGCTGATTGTTACTATCAGCCAGAATTCCATTGGCAATGCCATCACCGAGTTGCTGGGTGTGGTGGTAAAACGGGTACCGGATGCAGCCGCCTACGAGCAGTTTGAGCCGCAATTAATCGAGCAGTTGCTGGAAGT
>CAJQPV010000198.1 GCA_905480305.1 uncultured Gammaproteobacteria bacterium
TGTCGGTATCCGGCAGGCTGATCGAGCCCTCGATGAAGCCCTCCTTGCGATCAGCGGTGACTCGCGAGTCAATCATCACCAGTTGCGGCTGCTGTGTAGCCAATTCTTATGAGGCCTTCAGCAGCGACGATGGTGGTGCCATTGATGCTCTCCAGGCTGACGATTTTCTCGCCTGCGGTGGCTGTCTGGCACGGCAGTGCGAAGGAAAAGCAGTTAAATAACAAACATGTGTGGGTATAAGTTGACATCGATTCAATGTTTCGCGCAGGAGCTGGCCGGTGTTCCCTGACAATCCATCCATATGGGCTGCAAGTCAACAGCTCAGCCTGTCCCGGAGGCCACTCTCGAGTAATAATAAATATCAGGTATATTGTGTAAAACATTGTTTCATAATAGTTGAGCTGCTTACAGGAGCGGGTCTTGTCCGCCATCCGGAGTGAATAAGGAGCACCTGCATTAAGACTATGCCAACAGCTGTTTGCGTCACCATCGGGGAGCAACTCGCCCGCTACGGTTTCGGCGAGGGCCATCCCTTCGGGCCCGACCGGCTGGCGGCCTTCTGGACAGAAGCGCAGGCCCAGGGGCTTGATCGGCAATTGATCCAGTGTCTGCCCGGTTCAGCCACACGGGAGCAGCTGGAGCGTTTTCATACCCCGGAATACGTCGAGCGGGTCATCAGCCAGTCTGCCACAGGCGAGGGGTACCTGGACTGTGGTGACACCCCGGCGTTCCCGGGAATTTATGAGGCGGCCTGCACCGTGGTGGGCAGTGTGCTGGATGCGGTTGAGCGCATCATGAAGGCAGAGTGCCGGCATGCATTCGTCCCGATTGCCGGCCTGCATCATGCGCGGCGCGACAGTGCGGCAGGGTTTTGTGTATTTAACGATTGCGGTATTGCAATAGAAATACTGCGATTACAGTATAGTTTGCAACGCATAGCTTATGTAGATATTGATGCGCATCACGGCGATGGCGTGTTCTACAGTTTTGAGGAGGACGCCGATCTGATCTTTGCTGATGTGCATGAAGACGGTCGCGTGTTGTATCCGGGGACGGGCGCGGCAGAGGAGACCGGCAAGGGCCGTGCGCGTGGCACCAAGCTGAATATTCCGATGCCGCCGGAGTCCAGTGATGACTTGTTCTATCCGGCCTGGCAGCAGGTTGAGGATTTCGTTGACCGGCATTGCCCGCAGTTCATTCTGTTTCAATGCGGTGCAGACAGCATTGCCGGCGATCCGATTACTCACCTGCGCTATACCCCGGCAGCTCACCGGCATGCGGCGCAGCGCCTCAAGCAGCTGGCCGAAAAACACTGTCAGGGCCGCTTGCTGGCGATGGGTGGCGGTGGCTACAACCGCGATAATCTGGCAAGGGCATGGACTGCCGTGGCGGCGGCGTTGCTGGAACCCGCATAAGGATTTTTTTCGCACCCATTAGTGTGCCGTTTGGACCTAATCCGGTCGCATGGCCCTGACAGATCGGCTATCATCTGGCGTTGTTGAAAGAAACCATATTTCTACCCCACATCATAAGGTTATCCGTAATGTTTGATAAAGATATGCGCATAGAAGGCTATGACGAGGAACTCTCGGCTGCGATGCAGGGAGAGCGTCAACGGCAGGAAGACAATGTAGAACTGATTGCTTCGGAAAATTACGCCAGTCCGCGAGTGCTGGAAGCGCAGGGCTCGGTGCTGACCAACAAATATGCAGAAGGCTATCCCGGCAAACGCTACTACGGAGGTTGTGAGTATGTGGACGTGGCCGAGCAGCTGGCGATTGATCGCACCAAGGCGCTGTTCAATGCCGACTATGCCAACGTGCAGCCACATTCCGGTTCCCAGGCAAATGCGGCCGTGTACCTGGCGCTGCTGCAGCCGGGAGATACGATTCTCGGCATGAGCCTGGATGCGGGTGGTCATCTGACCCATGGATCCAAAGTGAATTTTTCCGGCAAGCTCTACAATGCCGTGCAGTACGGGCTGGATACCGAGACCGGTGCGATAGATTACGACCAGGTTGAGGCACTGGCAAAACAGCACCAGCCCAAAATGGTGGTGGCCGGTTTCTCTGCCTACTCGCTGCAAGCGGACTGGCAGCGCTTCCGCGATATAGCAGACAGTGTTGGGGCCTACCTGCTGGTTGATATGGCGCATGTGTCCGGACTGGTTGCCGCAGGTATTTATCCGAGCCCGGTAAATATTGCCGACGTCACTACCACCACGACGCACAAGACGCTGCGCGGTCCGCGCGGTGGGTTGATTATGGCGCGTGCCAACGAAGCCATTGAAAAGAAACTCAACTCGATGATCTTCCCCGGTACCCAGGGCGGGCCGTTGATGCATGTCATTGCCGCCAAGGCGGTCGCGCTGAAAGAAGCCATGGAGCCCGGCTTCAGGGTATATCAGCAGCAGGTGCTGGATAATGCGCGCGCCATGGTCGAGGTGATGCTGTCACGCGGTTACAAGATTGTTTCCGGCCGCACCGATGATCATCTGTTCCTGGTCGACCTGATCGACAAGGGAATTACCGGCAAGCAGGCGGATGCGGCACTGGATGCCGCCAACATCACGGTGAACAAGAATGCTGTGCCGAATGATCCGCAGTCACCGTTTGTCACCAGTGGTATCCGTATCGGCACACCGGCCATAACCACGCGTGGTTGCGGTGAACAGGAAGTGCGCGACCTGGCGGGCTGGATGTGTGATGTGATGGATGACGTTGATAACCAGGACACGATCGCCGCGGTGCGCCTCAAGGTACTGGAGTTGTGCCAGCGTTTTCCTGTGTATCGCAGCAGCTGATCAGGCCCGGATAACAAGCTATGTATTGTCCCTTTTGCGGAAAACAGGAAACCAAGGTAATCGACTCGCGGCTTGCCAGCGAAGGCGCGCAGGTGCGCCGCCGCCGCGAGTGTCTCGATTGCGGTGAACGTTTTACCACCTTTGAGTCTGCCGAACTGGTGATGCCGCGCATCATCAAGAGTAACGGTGCGCGCGAACCGTTTGATGACGACAAACTCATCACCGGCATTATGCGGGCACTGGAAAAACGTCCGGTTGAATCCGAGCGGGTGGATGCGGCCATCAGTCGTTTGCAGCATCGCCTGCGAGCCAGTGGCGAGCGCGAGATTGCTTCGCGGCAAGTGGGCGAATGGGTTGTCAATGAATTGCGCCAGCTTGACCAGGTAGCGTTTGTCCGGTTTGCCTCGGTGTACCGCAGCTTCGAAGATGTGAATGCCTTCCGTGAGGAAATCGAGCGGTTGGAGAAGGAACCAACGGCGGAAGAAAAGAAGGACCAGATACCATTACTGCCGGAAGACTGATCGTCCGTGTGAGCGCCTGGTAGTGATTCACAGTTAACCGGCCCGGGTTTTTTAACTGACGATGTTTTCCGCAGATGACAACTCCTGTATGGCCCGCGCCCTGCGTTTGGCGCAACATGGCCTGATGAGCGCGGCGCCCAATCCGCGTGTCGGTTGTGTGCTGGTCAGGGATGGCGAGGTGGTGGGTGAAGGCTGGCATGAACGCACGGGTCAGCCGCACGCAGAAATTAACGCCTTGCAGCAGGCTGGTTCCAGGGCAGCGGGTGCGACTGCCTATGTCACGCTGGAACCCTGCTGCCACCAGGGGCGCACCCCGCCGTGTACCGATGCGCTGATTGCGGCCGGTGTGACGCGCGTGGTTGCTGCCATGGAAGACCCGAATCCGCAGGTGGCCGGGCAGGGGCTGACGGCGTTGCGCACTGCCGGTATCGATGCAACGGCCGGGTTGCTGGCAGCTGCCGCAGAGCAGTTGAATGCCGGCTTTATTATGCGCATGCGACAGGGTCGCCCGTGGCTGCGTTGCAAACTGGCAATGAGTATTGACGGCCGCACTGCCATGGCGAGTGGCGAAAGTTGCTGGATTACGGGTGATGCGGCCCGCGCAGATGTGCATCGCCTGCGCGGGCGCAGTGATGCAATCATGACCGGTATCGGCACAGTGCTGGTGGACGATCCGTCATTGACAGTACGTATTGCTGGCCTGGCTGAGGATTTTCAGCAGCCGCTACGGGTTATTCTTGACAGCAACTTGCGCACACCGCCGGATGCGAAGCTGCTGGATCTGCCGGGTGAGACATTGATTTTCACCGGCGCGGTGGATGCGGATAACGAAGCGCGTTTGACGCGCACTGGCATTGGTATCGTGACCTTGCCAATGCAGGACGGCAAGCTGGACTTGCCGGCGGTGTTGCAGCATCTCGGCAGCCTGCAGATTAACGAGGTGCACCTGGAGGCGGGTGCCACGCTATGCGGGGCCATGTTGCAGGCAGGGTTGGTGGATGAGCTGGTGATTTATATGGCGCCACACCTGATGGGCGAAGCGGCGCGTGGTCTGTTTGCCTTGCCCGGGCTGGAGCAGATGTCAGAACGTGTAAAACTGTCGATCAGTGATGTGCGTGCGGTTGGCGATGATTGGCGAATAACAGCAAAGATAGACAAATAGACAACCTGTAGGAGCGGACCTCGTCCGCGATTACGGTGTTGAATAAAACCATCGCGGACAAGATCCGCTGCTACGCTAATTTAGCGAGAACAGTTACGGAAAAATATGTTCACCGGAATCATACAGGCCGTCGGTAACATCGCTTCGCTGGATCGGCGTGGTGGCGATATGCGCCTGGGTATTGCTTGCGGCAGCCTGCCGATGGCAGACGTCAACCTGGGTGACAGCATCGCCGTCAGTGGCGTATGCCTGACAGTGGTTGAAAAAACAGCAGACGGTTTTCATGCCGACGTTTCCGGCGAAACCCTGAGATGCACCATCATTGGTTCGCTGGCGGTGAATGACGCGGTCAATCTGGAAAAGGCGTTGACACTGGAAACGCGTCTTGGCGGTCACCTCGTCAGCGGGCACGTGGACGGTTTCG